>JBDKVB010000138.1 GCA_039679385.1 Armatimonadia bacterium
GATAGCTCGTCGTAGAGGGGGTAGTAGAACTTGCGCAGCAGCCCGTGCTCCATCATCGGCATCCCGTGATCGGACAATAGCAGCACGAGGGTGTCGTCGGCCAGCCCAGTCGCGTCCAGTGTATCCAAGACACGTCCGACGTAGGTGTCAGTCTCGGTGACGCCGGCCTTGTACAGCGCGTCGATGTGTTCCACATCGCCGGGCATGAGCCACTCCTCGGAGTGCGGCGCCATCGGCATCGGCAGGTAGCGGCCCTCGTAGCCCAGGTGTGGCTCATACATACTGCGGAAGGGCTCCCCGGCATCCCACGGCTCATGAGGCTGGAAGCTATCGACCCACAGGAAGAAGGGCTTGTCGCTGCCCTTCTTGAGCCAGTTGCTGACCTCGCTGAAGAAGTACTCGCCGGGCACCATCCCGTGCTGCTCAAGGCAGATCTGGCGGTTCGTGATCGTGTTGGCGTAGTACATTACTTCCTTCTCCGGATAGCCGGGCGGGAAGTAGGCATGGGAGTAGTCGATGACCGGCCGTCCATCAGCAGGCGGCAGGCATTTGCCGGTTGCGAAGTGGTGGAACTCCTCGAACCCGCGGTCCATGTGCGCCCCGTTGTTGAAGGGGGTGTCGGAGAAGGCCGCAGTGTGGTACCCAGCAGCGCGGAACGCCTCGGCTACGTGCAGGTCGGCGGGCTCCAGTGCTTGCCAGGGACGCGCCGGGAAGGTGTAGATTCCGGAAACATAGGCCGTGCGCGATGGGATCGTGTTGGGGAACTCAGCGTAGGCCGACTCGAACAGCAGTGACTGAGACGCGAAGCGATCCAGGTTCGGCGTCCTAACCTCTTTGCTCCCATAGCAGCCTACGTGATCAGGGCGAAGGGAATCGAGCATCAGTACCAGAACATTCACGACCGATCACACCTTGCGAAAACGCGGATCTGGGCGGACAATGCGCCAATGAGGCGTAGCATAAACCCTTGGGCGCGTGGCGTCCACACCTTTTGTACGCTCCGGAGAGCCTAGGGAGAGACCGCAATGACCCCTTCGATGTTGCCGGCCTTTGTAGCTGCGCTCGTAACTGCGGCGAGTGTCGTCTGCGCGTCCCAGCCGCTGACTGTGCTCGATCCCTCCGTGCGCTATCAGAGCCTGTCTGGCTATGGGCAAGGGAGCATGGACCAACGCAACGTGCCATGGTATGACCAACTGAGCGAGGGTGCACGTAAAGAGCTCCTCGACCGCCTCTACACCCTCGAAGGCGATGGCCTTGGGTGGAACGTGTGCCGCACCTATATCTGCGCCGGCGACGCGCCCGGGCACCAGCACTTCAGCCGTCGTCCCGGTGGGGCTCTCGCTCCGCTGGGCTACGAGCCTGCAGACGGTGTGTTCTCCTGGGAGGGCCACGAGGTCTCGGTGTGGCATGCCCAGGGCGCCCAGGCACGCGGAGCAACGATGGTGGCGTTCTGGAACAGTCCTCCGCACTGGATGACGGTCAGCGGGTGTACCGCCGGATCGGTGAACGGCAAGGACAACAACCTCCGTGCAGGCATGGAGGGGCGCTTCGCGGAGCACCTTGGTGCGGTGCTCGAGCACTACCACGAGGCCTGGGGAGTCGACTTCGACTATGTGAGCCCCATCAATGAGCCCGAGGCCAACTGGTGGACGGCCAAGGGTGGCCAGGATGGTTGCCACGTTGACGCGGCCCAGGCTAAGAGCATCGTGACAGCGCTGGCGCAGGTGCTGCGTGCCAGAGGCCTGCGAACGCGAATCCAGGCACCCGAGGCGGCCTTCGCTGCAAGCCACGGTTACGTCGATACGCTTCTTGCCGACCCGGTTGTGGCGAACGCACTGACCACTCTTACCTGCCATCAGTACTCGGCCGACGACCGATCTCTGCGGGGTTGGGCGAAGAGAGCCCGCGCTCAGGGCAAGGAGCTGTGGATGAGTGAGTGGGGCGACTGGACCCACCACGGCCTGGACCTCGCTATGAACTACGCCCAGAAGCTCCACCAGGCACACAGATCCATGCTGGTTCCTGTGTGGTGCGTGTGGGAGCCCGGCTTCCTACTCGACACCCAGGGCGGGAAGGTGCAGCCCAACAAGGCCTTCTACGCCGTGGCCCAGTTCACACGCCATGCACGGCCGGGCATGCAGGTGGTGGAGGCGACGGATACGACCTGCCGAACCACCGGCTATCTTGACGAGGCACAACGCCGGTTGGTTCTTGTCAGCGTGAACAGCAGCACCGAGGACGTCCCCATGACTTACGACCTGGACGCCTTCGCGGAAGTGTCCGCGGTGAGCGCACGACGCACCTCGGAAACCGAGGACTACGCGCCTGTGTCAGGGACCTCTCTGAAGCTTGAGGGCAACGGCGAAGACAGGCGCTTGTCGGTCGACTTGCCGGCGCGATCGGTCACGACCATCACCCTTACCTATAGCGCGGTGCTTCCCTCTCTCGTCGCCGATGCCGGGTTCGAAGAGGCGACAGGTGCCTGGCAGTTCGCGCGGGATGGTCTGTCGGGGATCGAGGATAATCACCCGCAGGGAGGCCTGTGCGACGCCTACCTCCATCCGACGGCTGAAGCTCCTGCACGCCTGTGGCAGACCGTGCGGAATCTCAAGCCCGGTGGCCGCTACCGCCTAACCGCCGCCTGCGCAACCTCGGGGATCGGTGCTGAGTTTGGCGTGGAGAGTGGACAGACGCGGACCTGGGCTCTTGCTCAGGGAGGCGCCTACCGTCTGTATGACCTGTGCTTCCGTGCCGGGGAGGAGGGGACCGCCACCATCTCCTATGTTGCCCCTGCGACGGCAACCAGGGACTCCTGGGCGACGATCGACAACGTGACCTTGCGCCCGGTCGGAGCTGCTGACGCACTCTAGCTGCTCGCGGTCTCCCTGCGGAGGGCCCGATCGAGAGCCTCGATCACACGCTGAGCGGGTATGCGCTCCAGGCATCGCCGGTCTTGGCAGTCGGGCATGTAACTGTCCGTGTAGCAGGGCCGGCAGGGGCACTCATCGTCCAGGACCACCTGATCCTGCGGCCCACGTGGCCCCCATTTTCGCTCGTTAGTCGGTCCGAAGACTGCCACCACAGGAGTCCCCAGCGCGCAGGCCAGGTGCATGGGACCAGTATCGTTGGTCACCAGCGCCCGGGCTGTGCTCAGGATCGCGGCTGTCTCAACCAGCGAGGTCCGCCCCGCGAGATTCACCGCTCTGCTTGCATCCGCGACATGCTCACCGATCTCCTGCTCATAGCTCGCGCCGACGATGACCACGCTCATCTCGTGGCTGTCGGCGGCCCACTGTGCGACCTCTGCGAAGCGCTCCGCCGGCCACTGCTTCTGCGGCCAGTTCCTGCTACTCCCTGGACACATCGCGATGTACGGCCCCTCGACGCCCGCCTCCTGCAGTATCCCTCTTGCACTCGTGAGGTTCTCCTCCGACAGGGGGAACTCGAGTTGGCGATCCTCACTGTGAGCCCCTGCGGCGGCGACGACTTCAAGGAAGCACTCGAGCTCCCAGCGATCGGGGTCGCGGACGACGCTGTGCGTGAAGAGCCCTGCGCGATCAAAGCCAGGGGTGTCAAAGCCCACTCGCAGAGGCGCTCCGCTTAGATAGGCGAGCACCGGAGTGGCCCGGTAGTACAGATCCAGGTCAACCGCCAGCTCGGGCCGAGCCGCCCGCACACGACGAAGGATCCGCAGCGCCTCAACACCACCGGCCAGCAGCTCGCGAGGTCCTCCCAGACCAGACACCGGCAACAGGACGAGGTCGTCGATGAAGTTAAGGCGACGAAAGGCGTCGACGTCGCGAGTCGTGCAGAGCATCGTGAGCCTGGCCTCAGGCCAGCGTGTCTTCAGTGCTCGCAGCGCAGGCACCGCGAGGATCCCGTCGCCCAGGCAGCAGAGCTTGATGGCCAGGATCGAGGAGGGTGATGGCGTACCCGTGCGGGCATGGAGATAGAAGGGCCGCAGAATGCGTCGCAGACGATCATAGGCGCCCAGAGCCGCGAAGGCAGCGCGGCCCGTGAGCGCATCGGCAGACTTGAGGAGACGGTTACTACGCATGGTTACCGCCGCGCGTTGAGCGTTGGGTAGAAGCGTGCAGAAGGTCGGGAACACCGGCAGGTTCGCCTGCGCCTGCGGGGAGTCCTGCCCGGCCTTCCTGGGTCGCCCTGCAAGGGAATCTCGAGCGAGGAGGTTTGAGGTGGAAGCCCGTGGGGTAGGCTTGGACCGTTCGAGAGTGATCCTTGAGTAAATCCAGAGTTAACCCAGAAAAAAACTTGAAATGGGTATTGACTCTTGAGCCGGTCTTGAGTAAACTCTGAGACACATGGTCCAAAAGGACCGAGACGACCGCCAGACTTGGGCGCGCGAACGTTGGAAACTCGACAGGAAGCACAGCGCGGAGCGGTTGAGTGATCCGACGGGTCTCAAGTCGGGCACAAACACAACACCAGGAGGGCACTACCATGTTCGGGATGGTCAAGGCGCTTTGGAAAGATGAAGACGGTCTGACAACTGTTGAGTACGCACTGCTGCTGGCTCTGCTCGTCGTGGCTGCAATCGGTGTCTGGACTGCCTTCGGCGCGAAGGTTCAGGGCTCGGTCAACGCTTCGACGTCCGCTTTCGACAACGCATCTGCCACCAAGTAGGATCGCTCTTGGGGACCCGGTGCCCGAAGGTGCCGGGTCCCTACTGTCCTTGCACCTTGGCAGGGGGGTGGAGGCGCAGGACTAGGGAAGGCCACTCCGCGGGCTTGCCTCTGTCCACCTCCGAGAACCAGCTCAACCTGGCCAAGTAGTGGTGCAGACACCTCCACCCCAAGCAGCATCCTTCAGACGGCGACGCAAAGGCACGGTGTGCGGCCGATCCCGAGAGGGGATCGGTGTCTGGCAGGCGACGGCGGACGCAGCAGGGCCTCAGGGGTAAGAGGCGGGACGGACCCCAGACGGCGAGTTGAGCAGAACGGAACGGGAGGCAGTGTTCCGCGTACGCACGGGCCGGGCAAAAGCGGAAGGCTTCCAGGTCGCCCGTGGGGCAACAGACGGGGATGGGCATCTTGCCGAGGTGGTGCGTTGGGTGGCGTCAAAGGAGAGCCTCACCTATGAGACGGGTGATCTCGAAACTCTGGACGGATGAGGAGGGAGCAGCCTCGGTAGAGTATGCCCTGTTGTTGGTAGTGATAGTCGTGGCGACGATGGGCGCCTGGGTGTCACTGCGCAACCGCATCATACAATCAATCACTGAGGTCGAGAACTCCTTCGATCAATAGTGCGTGGCAGTGCCTGGGGGGGCGCTTGCTACGGAAAGCACCAAGCGGCTTCTGCGCCAGTCAGCGGGTGAGTCTGTTGATGACGATGACGATCGTATCGGCGGTCCTTATGAGCGCGATGGTAGCGATCGCCGTCTACTCGGATGTTCGCCTGGGTCGCATCTACAACGCTGTCACCGCGCCATGCGCACTGCTGGGTCTCGTCCTGAACGGTGTGTCTGACGGAATGGACGGCGTCACCAGCAGCCTCCTAGGGCTGGCCGTCGGCTTCGGGGTCTTCCTCTTCAGTTCGATGTTCGGCAGGATCCTTGGTGGGGGAGACGTGAAGCTCCTGATGGCCATCGGTGCCATCCAAGGTCCCGTCTTCCTCCTCTGGACCCTCATGTATATGGCCCTGATCGGTGGGGTCCTGGCTATCGTGGTCTCGCTTTGGCATCGCGACCTGTTCGCCAGTCTCCGACGTCTGGCCGGGGGGCTCATGATGCGGGCCTTTGCCAGGGTGCCGATTGACGTCGGCAACACAAAGACCACGGCAAAGTTGCCCTACGCGATCCCGATCGCCCTTGGTAGCTATGTCGCACTTTATGTCGTGACCTTCCATGGGCTGCACTAGGCATCCTATCAGTATCGCAGGGCAGGGGATGGTGAGCATGGTACGGCTAACCGATTCCTACGCCAACTGGTCTCGGCGGCACCGAGGGAAGCGGGCCTGCGGCAGCGTTGCAGTCGAGTTCGCTATCGTCGCTCCGATGCTGATCATCTTCATGTTCGGGGCGATCGAGTTCGGGCTCATCTTCAAGGACATGCTCACCCTCAACCAGGCGGCACGCGAGGCCTCGCGAACCGCCGCAGTGGGCAAGTCTACCAGCGAGATCGTTGCGAAGATGACGGCGGCAGGGGCGACCCTCCGAACCGCAGACATCACTTACTACCTGGAGCGCGGGGTCTACAACGGCAGCACGGGCGCGTGGACCTACACAACTCTGGGGGATACCGCGACGACACCGGTTCGCAACGACGCCTTGTCGGGTGACCAGGTGCGGGTGCGTCTCGAGTATCCCCACCGACTGGTAACTGGGGGCCTGTTCTCCCGCCTCGCCAACGCGCAGAACGGAACTGCTATCAGACTCCGCGGCACGATGGTCATGAGGCGTGAGTAAGCAGCGCTACCGGGCCAGGCACCTTGACTCCTTGCGGCTTCGACCGGGGATGTGTTCCTTGACAACCGAGACGTTGGGCTATCATCGGCTGAAGCCAGTGCTTACCGCGAGTTCCCGAAATCCTTGGGGGGGTTAGGGACTCGCAGATAGTCGGCCCCACGGCGACATGGCGCAGGGCGTTGCGTAGGGCACCGATCACTTGCCTGCTAGAACGCGATCCGGGTAAGGTTGCCGGGCGCAGACCTCCCGGGGAGAACCAGCAACCGGGAAAGGTCCAGACCGGCACGGGTGCCCCGGAGGTGTTCAGGCGTCGTGAAGTCGTCGCTGCGGATTCGTGTGGGATGCCGCCGACCTTGAGGACAGGATAGCAACTACAGAACTGAGAGCTCGTGTACCTTGAGCCTTGTCTCCCCCCCACCCAGGGGCGCCGCGCTGTATGTTCACCCGCTGCGGCGTGGCGCCCCACCTTTTCACGGTGGGGCTTTTTTGTGAGTGGCGAGTGTCAAGGTCGGCAAAAAAGTGCTCGATACACTTGCGTCCTGTCCCTATACCTGTGCTATACTGCGCACCACTAGTAGTCGCAACAGCAATAGATGCGGTTTTCAACGCAGCAAAGAGGGTGACAACCCATGCGCCTAACGCGACGAGTCGCGATAGGTATCGCCTTGGTATGCGGCGGACTAGCTGCCGTGCTCACGATGGTGTACCTCAAGAGCATGGTCCCCAAGAAGCCCCTGCAGCCACCACCTCCCACCGAGCGTGAGGTGGTCGTGCCCACGGTGGACATCCCCGCGAGCACCATCATTGCCAGCGGGATGCTGACGACTCGGAAGGTCAAAGTGGAGGAAGCCCCCAAGTCGGCTCCCTCGTCACCGGCTGAGGTCGTCGGTTGTGTCGCTCTGGTACCCCTTCCCTCTCAGCGACCGATCGGTATGGAACAAGTTGCGAGACGCGGAGCGGGCATGGGACGACTCTCGGGAATTGTCCCACCGGGCATGAGGGCTGTCACCGTCGCCGTAGATCCGGTAGTCGGTGTGGCAGGGCTCCTCAAGGCCGGCGATCGCGTGGATGTGATTGCCACCTTCGAAGTGGAACAGGACACCGTGGCTCGGACCATCCTCCAGGATGTTGAGCTCCTGGCACTCGGCACCGAAACCAGCACGACCCCCACCACTGAGGAAGTCAAGGGTGCAGAAGCGTCCGGTGCCGCTCCGCAGGGCCAGGCCGGGCAGGGCCAGGGCCAGCAGCAGGGCCAGCAGCAGGGCCAGCAGCAAGGCCAGGCTCAGGGGCAGCCCAAGTCGGGCTCAGCCCCGGCCGGAGGGGGAGCCGAGAAGAAGACCCTCTACCCGAACGCCACCCTGGCCGTCTCACCTGAGGACGCCCAGAAGCTGATCATCGCCGACCAACGTGGTGACCTCCGTCTGGCGCTGCGACCCGTGGGTGAGCACGACTTCATCCCGGTTCCCCAGCAGAACCTGTCCTCAGTGGCTGGACCAGAGTACCAACGCTTCCTGGCGCAGAAGAAGGCTGCACGGGAGCAGAAACCTCAACCCGCAGCGCAGCAAGCGCCACAGCCCGGGCAAACCATGGCGCCCCAGGGCTGGACGGGCACGCAGCCGCAGCAACCGACCAGGAGTGCTCCTGCCGCCCACAAACCTCAGAAGCGCGTTCCCGAGGTCGAGATCATCCGCGGCAATCAGAGCACGACGGTCGCTCCCTAGTAGCACTGAACTCGCACTAGTCCGGGTGGGCGCGTCCCCCTTTACGCGCCCTTACCCTCTTTCGCAGCCTTGATCGCATCCTGGGGAGGATACCACCATGAAGCGCTGGCCCCGGCACAGCCACCAGCCTCCAACACCTGGCCTTCGTCCGTTGCTGATGGCTGTTGGAATGGCCTGCCTGTTCTGCTTCGTCCTCGAGAACTGCTTCGCCAGCGACGCGCTGGTCCTGAAGCAGGGCGATGCCCGCATCCTCAAGTTCAACAAGATGACTCGGGTGTGGGTCACCGATCCCAGCATCATCGACGTCGTCGTCGCTGGCTACAACGAACTGCTTGTCTACTCCAAGACCGTGGGCTATACCAAGCTCTACGTCTGGGACGCCCAGGGCAGACACGAATATGCCGTGGAGACCAAGCGTCTCCCAACGGCCGACCAGGTGCTGCGAGAGATCAGCAGCTACCTCGGCCGTGGGCTGCGCTACAACATCGTCGATGACAAGACGGTCTTCATCGACGGTGAGGTCGAAAGCACCGCTGAGCGCGATCGCGTCGCCCAGGTCGTCGAGGCCACCAGCAATGGCCTCAAGGTCGTCAACCTCGTCCGCGTACGCGATGCCAACCTCACCGCGGCTGAGTCCTACCGCCGCGGTTTTGAGAAACTCTTCCCCGGACAGTTCACGTACACTGCGATCGACGACCAGACCCTCGTCCTGGAGGGAGAGGTCGCAACCACTGCTGAGAAGCAGCGCCTCACCGCCATCCTCACCGCCGCCAGCGGCATCAAGACCGTCGATCTGGTCCGCTGCCTGGAGAACCAACTCACACCTCAGCAGCAGCGCATCGAAAGCATCAAGCAGGCTGTCGGCGACGTCTACCGCTACCAGGCGCTCGAGGACAAGATCCTCGTCATCAGCGGCGAGGCGGCCTCTGAGGCCGAGCTGAAGCGCATCGACAAGATCGCCACCGCCGCAGCCGGCGACCTGACCGTCATCAACGCTGTCATGCTTGCCAGCGATACCCGTTCACCGGCCGCGCGCTATGCCGAGGTCCTGAAAGCGACCCTCGGATCCCAGTACAAACTCACCCCGATGGGCGATACGGGTCTCGTCGTCGAAGGCGCTGCTCAGACCTCGGCTGACGAGGCCAGGGTGCGCCAGATCGTGGACCTCCTCAAGGGGAGCGTACAGGTAGTCAATCTGGTGTCCGCCGGTGGCGCACAGACAGCCGGGCAGAAGACACAGGCCATGCTCAAGGAGGCCCTCGGCGACCGCTACCAGGTGTCCTTGCTTACCAACGATGTCGTGCTGGTCGACGGGCTGGCAGCCACCACTGCTGAGAAGGACCGGGTGGACAAGCTCGTGGCCGCAGTGCCCGCTGACACCAAGGTCGTCAACTGCGTAGCGATAGGCGAGCCGGGGCATGACAACCGAGCCGCTGCCCGTTACGCGGAGGCCCTCCGGACCGTGCTCGGCGGCAACCTGACCTACCGCGTGCTCGACGACAATACGCTCATGGTCGAGGGTGAGGCCATCAGCGCCGCGGACAAGGCGAAGACCGACAGCGTCCTGAAGGCCCTCAGTGGCGGCGTCAACGTCCTGAACCTCGTGACGGTCAAGCCAGGGCTGGAGGTCGTCGGAGACTCGGCCGCGGCCCGCAAGGCGAGAGTTGTCCAGCAGGTGCTCGGCGACAAGTACAAGGCCTCGGTGGTAGACGAGAAGACCGTCCTGGTCCAGGGCGTCGCACCAGGCGAGGCCGAGCAGCAGCGGCTTGAAGGTGTGCTGCGACAGATTGCCGGTGACGTGACGATCGTCAGCATGATCGATGCCGGCGTCGGTGCAAGTACCCTCACGCCCGCGCAGCGCGCCATCCAGAGCCTCAAGGCGGTTGTCCCGGCTGAGGTCAAGCTCGTGGAACTCGATGCGAAGACCGTGCTCGTCGAGGGCATCGTCCCGACCACCATCGAGAAGGACCGCATGGACAAGATCGCGGAGATGACCGCGAAGTCAAGCCAGGTAAACGTCGTGTCGCTCGTGCTGACGCAGATGCAGTCGAAGACACCGGCGGCACGCCGGATCGAGGGTCTCAAGAAGATCCTCGGCGACAAGTACAACTACATCGTCTGGGATGACGAGACGGTCCTGGTGGACGGGCAAGTGGATTCCCAGCAGGAGCTGGACCGCGTCACAAAGATCCTCGAGGCAGCGGACAAGGACTGGAAGGTCGGGAACCTGGTCACCTATGGCGCAGCGGGTGCCGGGACCACTACACCGGAAGCCTCCGCCGCTGTCGTGGAGAGACTCTCGAAAGCTATCGGTGAGCCGTACCGGGTCTGGCACCTGAAGAGCAGTAAGTACGTGGTGGAGGGCGTCTCCACCGATCAGGTTGCGGCCAACCGACTGCAGGAGATACTGAAAGCCTTCACCGACGAAGGCGAGATTCTCAACCTCACGACGCTGGCTGAGACGCCGACCGTGTCACTGACCGCACGAGCCGAAGCTCTCCGCACTGTCCTGGGCGACGACTTCCAGGTCAAGACACTTCAGGGTCGGGCAGTGGTGGTCGAGGCCACAGTGCCCACCAAGGTCGCAGCCGAGCGAGCGCGATCCATCATGAGCGCCATGGGCAGTGATGTGCCGATCGTTGATCTGGTCACAGTCGTGGACCCGGCCAAGCGGCAAGTGGTAGCCCACGTCAAGGTAGTCGATATCACCCAGGGCGGATCCAAAAAACTGGGCATCGACTGGGGCAATATCGTCGCGGGCAGCCAGGAAGGCACGGTCAGTTTCGGGGATCAGCCCTTCCTGTTCAACCTCAACGACGGAGCCCACAAGGTCGGCGACGTAGGAGCGAACCTCAACGCACTCAGGCAGAACGACCAGGCGCGGATCCTCGCGGAGCCCAACCTGGTGGTCAACGACGGCGAGGAGGCCGAGATCCTCGTCGGGGGAGAGGTTCCCATTCCGGTTCCCCAGACGGGACAGGGCGGCTCGGCCATCACAATTGAGTATAAGCAGTACGGCGTAGTACTGCGCATCAAGCCGCAGATCATGGCGGACGGCAAGTCGGTGAAGCTGGAGGTCGAGCCGGAGGTCAGCTCCGTGGACACCTCCACCCAGGTCAGCATCGGCGGTATCGCCGTTCCCGCTTTCCGCACACGACGCGCCAAGACCACCTTGGATATGCCGGACGGCGCGACACTGGTCATCGGTGGCCTGATCCAGCAGGACCAGAGCAAGGTTGTAAGGGCGATCCCCTTCCTGAGCAAACTGCCGATCCTGGGAGAGTTCTTCAAGAGCACCGATACGCAGCAACGTCGCAATGAACTGGTGATCCTGGTCACGCCAGAGATACTACAACCAAGCAAGCCCTGAGCGGGTCCCACAGGACCGCTTCACCCTCCCGCCCCGGGCTCAGACAAAGGAGTCGGCAACCTTGATCCGGTTAGTGATCACGGAAGCAAGCCCTGGGGCGGCTGAGGGTGTGCGTGGACGGTTGGCGAGCAACGAGTTGGAGATCATCGGGTACGCACGCGACGGCCTTGAGGCCGCGCAGATGGCCCTTCAGCTCAAGCCCGATGTGCTCTTGGTCCATGAGGACCTCCCCGGCGTCGACGGCTACAAGGTCTCTGGCCTGGTGAACGCCGCCACCGCCGACGTTGCTGTCGTACTCCTCGCCAATCGCGAGAACGAGGCCACACTCCGGCGCGCCATGGCCGCAGGCATCCGTGCCGTCGTCTCAGTGGACGCTCCAGCCGACAGACTCCTGGAGGTTCTGCGAGAGGTCGGCGGGATGAACAGCGTCCGTGAGGAGCCGGAGTTCCCGCTCGTTACTGACCCCAACCTGATGCCTCGCAGCATCGCCGTGACCGGGGCCAAGGGCGGAGTGGGCAAGACCACCTGTGCGGTGAACCTGGCGGTGCTGTTTGCCAAGCGGTTCCCCAACGAGGTGGCTCTCGTGGATTTCCACGGGCAGTTCGGCGATGCTGCTCTTGCTCTCGACATCGCAGCTCACGAGACGATCGCCGACCTGGCCTCCTTTGACGAGCTCGACCCCGATCTCGTCGAGACCCACCTCAGCATCCATCAGGCCTCCTCTCTGCGTCTGCTCGCAAGCCCTGATGTTCTTCGCGGCTCCGACATGGACATGAGCCGCCTGAACATCCCCTTCATGGCCGAGCTGATCGGCCTGCTCCGGCGATCCTACCGTTACGTCTTCTTTGATCTGCCTCCGCTTGTCTGGCCGGCGAGTCAGTACGTGTTCTCGCGCTGCCAGCAGGTGTTGGTCGTCACCAACCTCTTCGACCTCGCAGCGATTCGCGACACCAAGGCACTGCTGGAGCTGATCACCGCTGTGATGGGCGACGAGTCACGCATCAAGGTCGTGGCCAACCGGTCGCCGTGGCGAGGTGACTTCAAGCTCGATGACCTCCAGACCACGGCCGGGCGGAAGGTCTTCTTTGAGCTACCCGACGACTTGGAGACCGCGACGGGAGCCCTGAACGCAGGGGTGCCGGCGGTGCTCGAGAGCCCGAACTCCGCCCTTGCACGCGCACTGAACACCTTGGCTGACCGGCTGGCCGGCGAGCTCTAGCCCCAGGGACGTTGGGGGGCGCAAAGGGTCTGGGCACACACCGGGGGACGGCCCTTACGATAGCCGCCGTAGGAGGAAGGAACACGAATGGCAATCCCGAGAGCTGACTATCCGCAGACGGGCGGCGCGAAGCCTTCTGAGGGCGGCCCGGCTGCACATCTTGCCGAAGCCAAAGTCAAGGTCCACCAGAAGCTGCTGCGTGAGACCGAGTTCACCGTCCTGCAGCACATGAGCCAGACGCAGCTGCTGGAGAGAATCCAGTACCTGACGGATATCGTGTCCGACGAGATGGGCGTGTCCTTCTCAGCCAAAACCCGTGAGCAGCTCCAGAACGAGGTGCTCAACGAGGTCACCGGCTACGGACCGATCCAGCCCTTCCTCGATGACCCGACCGTTAGCGAGGTCATGGTCAACGGGCCGAAGATGGTCTACGTCGAACGTGAGGGCCGCCTCCAGAGAACCGACAAGACCTTCATGGACAACGGCCATGTCATGCGGATCATCGAAAAGGTCATTGCTCCCCTGGGCCGCCGCCTCGATGAATCCAGCCCGATGGTCGACGCCCGCCTCCCGGATGGCTCTCGTGTCAACGCCATCATCCCCCCTCTGGCGCTTCTGGGGCCCTGCGTCACCATCCGTAAGTTCTCTGCGGACCCCTTCACCGCCGATGACCTGGTGAGCTTCGGGACGATGACGGAGAAGATGAAGATCTTCCTCGAGGCCTGCGTCAAGGCGAGGCTCAACATCCTCGTCGCGGGCGGAACGGGTAGCGGCAAAACGACTACGCTCAACGTCCTTTCCTCCTTCATTCCCGAGACGGAACGTATCATCACCGTCGAGGATGCGGCCGAACTGCAGATGCAGCAGCCACACGTGCTGACCCTTGAAAGCCGACCGGCCAACATCGAGGGCAAGGGCGAGGTCACGATCCGCAACCTCGTCCGCAACTGCTTGCGTATGCGTCCTGACCGCATCATCGTCGGTGAGTGCCGTGGTGGAGAGGCGCTGGACATGCTCCAGGCCATGAACACTGGCCATGACGGCTCGCTGAGCACGCTCCACTCGAACTCGCCGCGCGACACACTGTCCCGTCTCGAGACCATGGTGCTGATGGCCGGTACTGAGCTGCCGGTGCGGGCAATCCGCGAGCAGATCACCTCGGCCATCAACCTGATCGTCCAGCAGACGCGTCTCCGCGATGGAACTCGGCGCATCAGCTACGTCACCGAGGTACAGCGAATGGAAGGCGACGGGATCGTGCTGGAGGACATCTTCCGCTTAGAGCGGCAGGGGATCGGGCCGGACGGACGCATCATCGCGAACAACCGCCCAACCGGTGTACGGCCGCTGTTCATGGAAACGCTTGCTGCTGAAGGGCAGGACCTGCCCGCCGACATCTTCACGCCGACCAACTAGCCGGTGCCGTGGGCCGGTTGTCGTGTAAGTCGAAAGGGGACCGAGGGGTATGACGCCCACCATCCTTTTGATCGGGGCCTTCATCCTGGGCGCAGTGATGATTGGCTCACTCGTGCTGGTCTTCGTGGGCTCGAATGACCGCGGCAGGCAGCGCCTGGCTACCCTGGAAGCGAAAGGAGCGACCTCTGGCGAGGCCACGGTCTCTACCACCGGGGCACGCGCGGACAACGCACCGACGCTAACCCGTGCCCTGGAGAACAGCGAGTGGGGGCAGGCGCTCCAGGTGGGGCTGATCCGCGCCGGATGGATGCTGCGGCCTTCAGAGTTTGTCGCCCTGTGCCTGCTGGTCGGCGCCGGCACCGCCGCGCTGGTGATGCTGATCTCCCATAGCCTGATCACGGGCATCCTTGTTGGTCTCGCCGGCGTGGTCGCGCCTCACTTTGCGCTCAAGAGCCGCCAGCAGAAGCGCATCAAAGACCTCAGCGCACAGTTGCCTGATGGCCTGGACATGCTCGCAGGATCGCTGCGCAGTGGCTTCTCAGTGCTTCGCGCGATGCAGGTCGTACGTTCGCAGATGCACCCACCAATCGCCGAGGAGTTCGGCCGCGTGGTCGACGAGGTGCAGTACGGCATCCCGCTGGAGGTCGCCCTCGACAACCTGGTAGAGCGCAGTGGAAGCTATGACCTCGAGCTAATCGTCGCAGCCGTGCAGACCCAGTTGGCGGTCGGTGGTAACCTCGCTGAGATCTTCGATAGCATCGCTGAGATGATCCGTGAGCGTGTGCGTCTGCTCGGCGAACTGCAGGCGGCGACCGCTGAGGGCCGGCTTTCTG
Organism: Armatimonadia bacterium; assembly: GCA_039679385.1. NCBI lineage: Bacteria > Bacillati > Armatimonadota > Armatimonadia > Armatimonadia bacterium. The sequence goes on from JBDKVB010000138.1 coordinate 14,984, forward strand.
CCGGCATCCTGCTGGCCATGCCCTTTGTGATGGCGCTCGCGGTGAATGTCATGAGCCCGGGCTACCTGGCACCACTCTTCCATAGCCAGCTGGGGCTCGTTCTTGTGGGCGTCGCCCTGGTGATGATGGGGCTTGGCACCATCATCATGCGAAAACTCATCGAGATTGACGTCTGACGGGTCAGAGGGAGGCGGGCAAGTTGGTACTCGTATACTCTATCGTGGGCTTGATGTTTGCGGGTGTGGCTGTCCTGGTCGTCGGCTCCTTCCTTGAGAGCCGGTCGATCCGCGTCCGCGAGCGCATCGACCGCATTCAGTCCTCGCAGTGGGCTGGCGGATCCCCCCTGGCTCGCGAGCTGCAGAAATCCCTGTATGAACGCGCCATCAAGCCGGCCCTGAGCAAGGCAGGCTCCACTATCCTGCAGATGACCCCGGGAGGGGCCGTCGATACCGCCAAGACAAAGCTGGAAATGGCGGGAGGACCCCAGTCCTTGTCGGTCGCTACCTACCTGGTCCTGCGCGCCCTGGCCTTGGCCGCCGGAGTCCTCGGTGCGATCGCCATCATGGTCATGTGGCAGCACGGCATGCTCATACACCGTATTGGGGCTGCCGGATTCGCGCTCTGTGCAGGCATGATGCTGCCAGAGTATCTGCTGGACAACTCCATTCGGAAGCGGCAGTACATCATCACCAAGAGCCTCCCCGACATCATCGACCTGCTGGTCGTCAGCGCAGAAGCCGGAACCGGTCTCGATGGCGCTCTGGCCGAAGTCGTACGGCGCAAGAAGGGGCCGCTACCTGATGAGTTCCGGCGGGTGCTCACCGAGATCCGCCTCGGCAAACGACGGATGGAGTCTTGGCAGGACCTCTCTGAGCGCTGCGGCATCGAGGACCTCAAGAACCTGGTGGCCGCCCTCCATCAAGCTGAGGAGTTGGGTGTGAGTATCGCCAACACCCTTCGCGCCCAGTCCGACTCCCTGCGGACCCGCCGGAGCATGCGGATCCGGGCGGCTGCAGCTACCCTGTCGGTCAAGATGCTGTTCCCGCTGATCTTCTGTATCTTTCCATCGCTGTTCGTAGTCGTGCTGGGACCTGGCGTAATGTCCATCAACTCTGCCATGAGCGGCCTGGGCTGGTAGAAGCAGCCTGACCCACGTCGCCACACGTCGCCCTCGCATGGTGCTCGACAGCGGGAGGGTAACGATTTCGTGTGATGCGGAACTTGACGGATTATTGAACGGTTGGTTAGTATGGTATTGAGACAACCGCAACGCGCACTCTGGCTCCTTCCGCTGGGGCGGCGAGGGCGCCACAGGGTTGTCAGTGCCCGGGAGCGCGGATGGGCATGAGAGTACTCATCACAAGTCAGGACATCCGGTCCTCCGAGATCGGGGCTGACTTGCTGACACAACGAGAACGGGACTGGGAGGTCATTTCCTGCCACGGTGCTGAGGCTTGGCGCGAACTTGACCGTGGCGGGTTGTGGGATATAGTCGTCTGGGACCTTGAGCTGGGGCGCTGGCCCCATCGCAGGGGAACGGAGCGCCCGGTCATTGTGGCCTGGTGTGCGCCGGAAGACAGTGGGGCTCTCTCCGAAGCCATGGCCCAGGGCGCCGACTACCCTCTCGTCAGGCATCAGGGCTGGGAGAGCTACTTCCCTGAGGTCCTCGAGTGTGCTGCCGAACGGGCTGCGGAGACCAAGGGCCGCCGCTCGGAGCAAGACTCCGTGGATGCCCTGCGGCTGGTGCAGCAGAGCCTGCTCGGGAGCATGTCCGAACCGGCCCTGGTGACGAACAGCCTTGGGGCTATCACGCACTTCAATGACGCTGCGGAGCAGTTCTTCGGCCACGATTCCGCGGCGGTCATCGGGGCAAGGCTCGGGCTCTTCTTCGAGCCCTCATCCCTTGCGGACGCTGTACTCGGTGTCTTGGCAACCGGCAGGTCGGTCCGGGAATTACGGTCCGAGCGCGGACTTCTGGAAGTCAACGAGGATGCTCGCGGGATCCTCCTGCGAGCCTTTCTACGCCGTTGCGACGGCAGCTATGCGCTCTGTGACGTGAAGCTGCGGTCGGTAAGCTCGGCGGCCGGTCGCTTCGACGGATGCGTGATGGTTGTGTCTGAGAGTGCTGCCGGCGGCGAAGAAGCAGCGCGTGAACTGGCACCGGCAGCCAGACTGACAGTGGGGGCTCTGGAGGCCGTAGCGGTGCCGCTGGCCGTTGTGGACGGCACCGGCACGGTACTCCGCCAGAACCGGGCGATGGAGGAGTTCCTCCGTGCGCATGGGATAGCCGCCTCCCAGGGACGCCGGTTCCAGGAGTATCTGTCTGATCCGCAGGGCCTGGTACTGGCCCTTGCCGAAGTCAGCCGCGGCCGCAGTGCCGAGATGCCCTCCCCGGTCACCTTTGTTGGGCGTGGCCCGGCACAGAAGCTTTACCTTAGCCCCGTTCTGGACGGCACGGGTCGGATGGATGCAGCGGTCCTGGTGCTCCAGGAGTGGCAGGGGACGACGGGCAAAGAGAGGGAAGGCAACATCACCGACGCCAGCATCAAGGCACTCACCGCAGCACTGGACATCGTCTCGCGACAGGCCGATCCTGAGGCAATCCTGGCAGGAGTACTGGAGGCGGCAGAGGTCCTGGTTGGCGCCGAGATGGGCATCGCCGTCGTGCGCGTCGGCGACGCGGTGCAGATGGCCCGGGCGAGTCGCGCGGTGTCCCAGGTCTCGACGCAGGCGCTTCAGGAAGCCCTTGAGCAACGGGTGAGCATGGGCTCGGCCCCGACTCATCCCGCTGTCTCGCAGGTGAACTCCATCCAGGGTGGCCCGAACGAGGAGGCACTCCGCAACGTCCTGACCACTGAAGGCGTTCGCACCTTGTGCGAAGCTCCATTCCGGGTGGCTGGCGAGGTGGTGGGTTGGATGCTGCTGGGCAGACGGCGCAGTGACGAGTTCGCGGACAGTTGCAGTCCCCTTACAGAGATTCTGGCAGGCTGTGCTGCCAGCCGCGTTCACGCCCTGGGAGCGACACGCAGGACCCGGTCGTCGGCAACCTCCCAGGAGAAGCTTCTCGAGGTTTCGGTTGCCCTTGGTGCAAGCCGAGACCAGGCGCAGGTGCTGCGGACGGTCGCTGAATCGGCCCTTGATATCATCAACTCCGAGTGTTGCTGCGTGCAGTTACTGGACGAGGAAGGGCAGCAGTTCGAGCAGGACTACACGGCTTGTCGCGCTGGGGTCAGCGCCGCCTGCGGGCGTAAGTCCAGCGAGTTGGTCTGGGAGTCGATCCGCGGGGGCAGGCTGGCCGTACAGACCTTGCCCTTGCTGGAGGGCCAGACTGAGGCAGCTACCGAGGCGGCGGTGCCGATGCTCGTCGATGGCGACCCGCTTGGTGCCATCATCTCGCGGGCGGCCCCGGGCAAGCCTCACACCGATGCCGAGCTGAGTTGCCTACAGCTCCTCGCAGCCCAGGCATCAGCGGCTCTCCATAGCGCCCGGCTCTACGAGGTCTCCAGACGCCGCAGTCAGCACATGGAAGTGATCGCGGCCCAGGCGTGGCAGGAAGAGGCCCGTGCCCGCGCTCTCTTCGAGGTTGCGACGGCCGTGTCCGAGAAGACCGACCTGCCCGAGATCCTGACTGTTGTCACCAAGAGCGCCTGCGCTGAGATCGGTTTCGAGCGGGCACGAATCTACCTGGCTGACCAGGAGCACCTCACCCTCGTGGGAGAGCTGGAGGCGAGGGCCGACGTCGTTGAGACCGTGAAGGAGCTCGATGTCGTTCCCCTGCGACGAGAGCCGGGCAACCGTCTGGCCGAAGCCGCCCTGGGATCGGCTCCGTACATGATCGATGCGGTCGAGGACACCGAGGTCGGAGCTGTCAGTCGACACGAACGGCTCTATGTTCCCCTGGCTTCGCAGGGCATGCTGGTTGGGCTCTTCGTGGCGGACAATCCGCAATCGGGTGCCCCGATCTCGCCGCAGCAGACGCGACTCTTGCGTTCCCTGGCGGGGCTTGCGAGCGTCGCCATTGAGCGAGCCCGTGTAGAGAAGCTGCGTGGAACGCTGATCTCGTCGGTCTCGCACGAGCTACGAGCGCCCCTGGCTTCCATTCGGGCTTACAACGAGTTGGTGTTGGCAGGCGACGCGGGTGCGATCAATGACGAGCAGCGGCTGTATCTGGAGCGTGTCGAGAAGGCCTCGGCCCGCCTGGAGAGGCTGATCGCCGACCTGATGAACCTGTCCAAGCTGCGGGCCGGCGAGGTCACGATCACCAGGGCACCGTCCGACCTGTCGCACATCGTTCAGAGCGTCATGGACACCATGACGCCGAAGGCGAACGACGCCGGGGTCGTGCTGGAGATAGGCCCAATCGACCCCCTTCCGGTCACCGTGACCGACCAGGGCAGACTGGAGCAGGTCCTGACCAACCTGGTGGACAACGCGATCAAGTTCAACAACGAGGGCGGTTGGGTGCGCGTCAGCCTTCGTGGCGAAGGGGCAGAGGCTGTCCTCAGTGTGGCAGACAACGGACCTGGGATACCCAAGTCAGCCCAGGCCCTTATCTTTGAGGAGTTCCAGCACGGAACCGACGCACGTAGCAGAGGGAAAGAGGGCGCTGGGCTGGGCCTGGCCATCGCGAAGCGGGTCGTTGGTGTGCTCGGCGGACGTATGTGGCTGGCGAGCGAGCCCGGACGTGGCTCGACCTTCTACGTCTCGCTTCCGCTGGAGCCCGTCGCCGAGCAAGTCACGGCAGCCGAGGCACAGCAGCCTGGTCTGCCTATGAATCTGGGGGATACGCATGAGCGGGCGCAAAATACTAATCATTGACGACGACGAACTGCTGGTGGGCGCAATCCAGCGGAAGTTCGAAACCGCCGGATTCCAGGTGATCACGGCGACCCGGGGCGGACAGGGCCGCGAGCGGGTCAAGAGCGAGAGCCCTGACCTGGTGATCCTCGACCTTGCCTTGCCAGATGATGACGGCACGGACATCTGCCGAGATGTCCGCGCCTTCTCACGCGTGCCGATCATCATGCTGACCGGCAGGGCCGAGGAGACCGACCGCATCGTCGGCCTCGAGCTTGGCGCCGACGACTACGTGACCAAGCCCTTCAGCCTCAGCGAACTGGTCGCACGCGCTCGTGCCGTGCTGCGCCGCATGGAGCCGCAGCGTGAACCGCCCAAGGAAGAGCCTTCCTATCTTGAGGGCCTGGGCATCACCGTCGACCTGCGCGCACACGAGGTCAAGGTCAGCGACTCGGCGATCTCCCTGACGCCGACCGAGTACAAGCTGCTGGTCGCCCTCATGAAGCGGCCGGGCGAGGTCGTCAGCGCTCAGGAGCTGCTCGATGAGGTCTGGGGATACGACGAGTACGACACCCACCTCGTCGAGGTCCACATCGCGAACCTGCGCAGCAAGGTCGAGGCCGATCCGAAGAACCCGGAGCGCATCCAGACGCTGCGGTCCTTCGGCTACCGCTTCGGGTAGACGCCGCCAAGGCACTACCTACGCAACAGGAAAGAGACGCCTGGTAACAGGCGTCTCTGTTGCTTACCGGCTCAGGAGCCTCAGGACGGCCTCGCGTCTGCCCAGCAACGTCTCCGGCAGTTGGTCGAAGTAATGGGGGCTGACGAAGACCCCTGGCACAGGTGCTAACAGTTGCATCAGCTCCGTCGCCTTGTCACCTGAGATGGCACCGGAGGCCAGCTCCCTGCGCGCGGCTTCCAGAAGCGCGACGTCCTCGAGCCCGTCGCGGATGACCTTCAGCCGCAGCGATGGCACCGTAGCCCCGCCATCGGGGGATGGGTAGACGACCCAGCCGTTGCCGTTGTGCACACCACCATAGGGGAACCCCGAAGGCTTGTCGTCCAGCGTAAGCGTCTTCCAGAAGTCCGGCCCGAAGGTGTACGCGCTCCCGGCCCAGATGAAGATCGCCCTGGCGCCGAAGCAGTGCGACATCCAGATGGCCAGGCGATGCTCCAGCGCCGGGTTGTCGATCTGCATGTTGGGCGCCTGGACCAGCGGTGCGCGCATCTGCCACCGGACCGGCAGGTGGCAGTAGTAGTGCCACAATTGCGGCGTCTTCACGTGACGCTGGCTCTCCGGATCATACCCACTGGCAGACAGGTCCGTCATCCAGGCGTCGCAGCCCTGGGCCATGTCCGCCTGGCCGTCCGAGGCCAGGTAGACGCGGATCCCGGGGTACTTCTCATGCACCATCCGGCAGAAGGGGATGTTCTCGTTGAGGAAGGTCTGGGCGTCCGGCTCGTCACGGTTGCTGTAGACCCAGGTGTTCTCCAGCCATCCCTTCTCACGCAAGTGGGCGTACAGTGAGTCGAAGTCGACGTTGCGCGTGCCCGGACGATCCACGTCGAACATCCGCTGGCCGTGCGCGGCGAGGAACTCGCGAAGGCTATCGAACTTGGCGGGATCTGCCGGGTCCCACTGGCCGCGGAGAGCGTCCACGGGCACAACATGGTGGTCGAGAGCCAGCGCGCACAGGTCCCGGTACTGCTCCTCCGACAGCTTGTTGCGCCGGAACCAGGAGACAAAGGGGTAAGCCTTCGGATCAAGTGTCAGCCCACCGACAACGCGGACCGGCACAACCGCACCGGCAGTCTCTCGGCCGTCGCTGAGGGCAACGCGACAGGTGACGGTCCCCGTTTTCATTTCCGCCGGTAGGTGCACATCGACCCAGAAGACGCCGCAGTCGGTGCCCGAGACCGCTACGTGATCCTCGGGCAGCAGTGGGTCAGGCCAGCGTTCGGAGTGGAACCGCGGATAGGTGGCCGCGGCAGAGGTCTTGACGAAGACCTCGCGGTAGACTTCAACCTGTGCGCCGGGTGCCTCAACAGTCAGTGTGTAGGTAGCCTCCTGCGCAGCGATGCGGGGAAGCGCCACAACCTGAAAGCTCTGGGTCTCTCCGGCGGCGGCCCAGCGCTCGCGGGCTGTGATCGCTGCCGAACCGGCGGGCGCGGCTTCGCCGCGGAACCAGTACTTGGTCGGCCATACCTTCACCAAGTCATGGGTGATCCCCAGGGCGAAGGCTGCCTGCGGTCTGTCTGCGAAGATGGCCTCGAACCGTGCCAGTTGGTCGCTGAAGGCCAGGCCCCAGGGGTCGACGGTATCCTTCATGCCCTGCTCCACCTCCGGAAGCTCGGCAGGCCAAGCTCCGGCAGCCAACAGGAGCACCAGCATTGCGGAAAGCCCCAGCACCCCACCCAACTGCGTTAGGTCCATGTGCATCCCTCCAGTGAAACGGGTGAAGCAATGTTGGGCGTTACTTCGCTTCCCGAGCCCTGCCTTCCTGCGCGGAGGGTACGCCGGGCAAGAGGGCGAATAGCCTAACACTACAGGCGTCTGGCCCTGCGAGGAGGAGGCACGCTATGACTACTGAATACCGCACCGACGACTGGAACACCTACAAGATGCAGACCCGCGAGCCGCACCGCGAACTGGAGCCGCTGGATGCAGAGATCGCGGCCGTTGACGGCGCACTGGCGGTGTTGCAGCAGGCAGGAATCCTCCCGCACATCGACTACGATCAGGAGCGCTTCCTGGCGCATCGCAAGGCCGTCGCGGAGTCCTTCGAGATCCCCTGGACTGCCATCACGCCACGGATGCAGCGTCTCCTGTACGCGATCAGCGCCATCCGGCAGCCCCAGACCATGATCGCAGCGGGCGTCTTCTGTGGCAACACCTTCATCTCGAACGCGGGTGCGGGAGTGGGCCCCGGTGCCTGCTACGGAGCGCAGGAGCTGATCGGCGTCGAGATCAAGCCTGAAGAAGCCGAACGGGCAGAGCGCAACGTGCGGCGAATCGATCCGACCGGCGTCGCCCGCGTTGTCGCTGCCGATGCGGTCGAAGTTGTCGCGGAGTACCCCGGCTCACTCGGCCTGCTCTACCTGGACGCCGACGGCGACAGGCAGCGCGGCAAGGGTATCTACCTGGAGATCCTGCAGGCCGGGTACGACAAGCTGACGCCGGGAGCTGTGATCCTCGCCCACAACAGCGTCAACTGTGCCGAGCGGCTCAAGGACTACCTGGCCTTCGTGCGCGATCCCGCAAACCTGAGCGCGAGTGTCAACGTGATCTTCGACGGTGAGGGCCTGGAAGTGTCCGCCCGATGATCGGCACTGGCTGCCCTGTGGGCAGACCTCTGTGCATCGCGGGAGTGCTGCGCCGACGATGAACACTTTCCTGGAACTTGCTCGCACGCGACGCAGTGTCCGGCGCTACCGTCCCGAGCCGGTCCCCGAGGAACTTCTCGAAGAGCTCCTCGAGGCGGCACGTTGGGCGCCCTCAGCGGTCAACACTCAGCCCTGGGAATTCATCGTCGTCACCGACCCTGCGCTCAAGCAGGAAGTGGGGAAGAGGGCACGCTACTTCGGGGTCGGCTGGCCGCATATCCACGAGGCTCCGGCACTGATCGCCGTCTGCGCAAAGCGCCTGACGGCGTTCTCGCGGGACGACTGCATCTTCGCCGGTGCCAACCTGATGCTGGCGGCCGCTGACCGAGGTCTTGGCACCTGCTGGATCGGCGGCTTCGACGAGAGCGTCCTGAAGCAACTCCTGGCAATCCCGGAGTCGTATCTCCTGCCGGGCTTTTGCACCGTCGGCTACCAGGAGGGAGAGACACCCGCGCCCCCTCGACGCGAGCTGCACGAGATGATGCACCGGGATGGCTTCGCCGGCCGCCATGCCTCGCTGGGGCGTTGGGCAGGCCCGCTCGAAGTGCTGCTGCGGCTCCTCAAGCTCCAGTTTCGGCGTCGGCCTCGGTAGCCTTGCCGGCCGGTCCGCCAACTCTACCTGGAATCGAAGGGCCGCCCCTTGACTGGGGCGGCCCTGTGTCTCTGCGGGATCACAACCGGCTACTTCGCCGGTGGTGGGGTCGACGCGGGAGCCTGGTAGCCGCAATCGCCGGGCTCCAGGAGACGGTTCCGCAGGTCTGCCTGCGACTTGTCGAAGATCTCGCCGTCCACGCTGAGGATGCGCGGGGTCACGAAGATCACCAGTTCGGTATCGATGGTCGTCGAGGACTTGCCGCGGAACAGCGCGCCGATGATGGGGATATCTCCCAGCAGTGGGATCTTGCGGTCTGTGGTCTCCTTCTGGCGCTGGCGCAGTCCGCCGATGATGATCGTCTCCCCGTCCTTGGTGCGGACCGAACTCTCTGCCTCTCGGCTGCTCAGCAAGGGCAGACCGGTGGTCGGGTCCACCTCGCTGATGTTGCTGACCGCTACGTTGACGAGGGACGTGATCTCCCCGTTGCCACCGGTCCAGGGCCTGATCTTGAGCTGGACGCCGACCGGGACAGCCTCGATGCGCTGCTGGAGCTGTCCGCCACTGTTGTACTCCACGAGGACGAATCGGTCCTGGCCGATGAAGATATCCGCAGTCTTCCCATTCACGGCCGCGATGCGCGGATTGGAGCGGATCTTGGCCCGGCCGGAACTGGTCAGGGCCTCCAGGGTAGCCTTGAGTTTTGAGGTCGAGGCCACCGTCTTCGTTAGTGCGCCCGCCGCAGCATCCTCAAAGCTCACGCTGCCGTTGGAGCTGTCGGTGCCGAAGCGTTGCTCGTTGCTGCTGTAGAGCCAGCTAAGGTCGCGTTCGACCCCGCCGGTGTTGGTCAGCTCGACCGCCACGACCTCCACCATGATGAGCGGAGGCGGGATATCGACGCTCTGCAGGTCGCGCTGGATCTTCTCCAGCATCTGCTGCGGCGCCGTGGCAACGACGGCATTCTGCTCTTCGTTGGACTGCAAGTATTTGGTCAGGAAGGTCGGCAGGAGCTCCTTGGCATCCTCAGCCCGCAGGTAGCGCATGGGGAAAGACGCTGTGCCGCTGCGGTTGTAGGTTGTGAGGTCGCGCGGCACGCCTTCGCTGAGCATGTAGACGTCGCCATTGGTTGAGAGGGCAAGTCCATAGCCGGTGGCAATCGCCTGGATCACCTCCAGCGGAGCCATGTCCTTGAGGTTCACGTTCACCTTGTGCGCGACTGCGTCATCCAGGGTGATGTTCAGGCCGGTCTGTCGGGCTACCTCGGCAATGGTCTTGTGGATGTCTGCCCGCAGCGCCCGCAGTGTGACCCGGCCGTCAGCGACGTTCACGGACAGGAACTCCTCCTGCTTGCTCTTCGCCCCGGTCTTTGCGGCCTCTCCACCTTCCGAGCGCAGGGGCGCATCTATGCTCAGGATGAAGGACCGCTCGTCGGTGCTCCCTACCCCCTTGAAGCGGCTGCGCTCCGAGAGGGTTACCTCCATTACGATACCGGTCCCGCCCTGGGCGTTCTGCGGGGTGTAGAGGACCACAGTGCTGACCGGAGGGGTCTCGACGTCGATGAAGTGTTCGTCCATCTTGAGCCGCGCACCGGGGAAACGCACGCTGATGAACTGGCGCGGCGAGCTATCATCGCCGCTCTCCCAGTCCCACTTCAGGATGCCGTCGGCCTTGACGGTGATCTGCACTGCGTTGGATGCCGGGTCCGCCTTGACCTCAGTGATGTTGCACCAGGTCTCAGCGGAAGCCTGCCCGGCCATCGCCAGTAGGGCTCCCAACACCAACAGAAGCGGGATGAAGGAGCGCGGCACGGCCGTAAGCCGACCTGTCAGTCTTCGGTTCATGATCTCGCCACCTTGAAGGCACTGCCGAGGTCCTGGAACGTCGGGGCTGGAGCTGGGCCTCCGGGCGGTGCGGTTCTGGGTGCTCGAAGTCCCATTGTGCCTACTTGCTGGGAACTGGGATGGCTTCCTGTTGCGCCGGCAGTCGCTGGATTGGAAGCGGCCGCCTGCGATGGTAAGTCAGAGCTGATCTCGTTGACCTTGGCCTCTTCCACACTGAGGAACACGATCACGTCGGTCAGGGCGCTCTCCTCGTCGGTGTCGGTCAGCAAGTCCCCAACAAGGGGAGCCGAGGCCAGAGGGGACAGACTGTCACGTGTCTTCTCCACGGTACGAGTGCGCAGGCCGCCGACGACGATTGTGTTGCCGGCCAGGATGCGGAGCGACCCGTCGGCCTGCTGCTGTGCGACGATGGGCGCACCCTCTGCGGTCCTGCCGATGAGGTTGTCGGCGCTGATCTCAAAGGGTACCGTGATCGTGCGTCCGTCTCCTGTCCATGGCGAGGTGCTCACCCGCACGCCTACATCGACACTGCTCAACTGAACTCTGATCCCCCGCCAGCTCTCTCGCACCGACTGGTAGTACTGGCGCTTGCCGACGAAGACCGTTGCCTCGCTGCCGCTGAGAACGGTCACAGAGGGCCGCACATCGGTTTGTACGCTTTCGTCCTCCAGCAGGTGGCGCAGGTCGACGAGGATATGGTCGAGCTTCTCGGTCACCACTCCGACCTGGATCGACCCGGACACCGGCGTGAGGCTCACAGAAGTCGTCCCGCGCTCGAAGAGTGCGTTCAGAGTGCGAGTGATGGACTGCGACCTTTCAGACTGCAGCACGACCATCCGCACCCGCAGTTGCTTGCCCTTCTGGTCCAGCGCCCTGATGTCGCGCTCGATCTTGTCGAGGAAGCTCTCGGGCCCGTAGGCGATAAGGGTGTTGCTCTCGACGTCCGTCTTCACGTACCGGAGGGCGAAGTCGGGCAGGAGCTTGATTGCATCGCCTACGGAGATGTTCTGCAGGCGCACCTTGCGAACGCTGGCCGACCAGTAGGAGCTGACGTCGACCACATCGCCTTGGCTGATGTAGTAGGTGCCCCCGTGCTCGTCGAGTTCCAGGCACGCGGAGCTACAGACTGCACGCAGAAGCTCATCCACGGCCATATGGGGCAGGTTGGCCGTGACCCGACGGTCGATCGACGGGCTCACAACGATCGGCTGGTCTGCGAGCCGGCTAACCTCAGCTATCACGTCGCCGAAGGGTGCGTTGACGGTGCGAAGGGTCAGGCCCTCGGCGCAGGGCTCAACCATCATGCTCTCGCGAAGAGGCCCGGCAGCTCGTGCCCCGGCATCCGCCTCCGCCTCATACTGCCGGTCGGAGTGGACGGTGAGGATAAGCTGACGCCGGTCGTCGGACAGGATCAGGTCCACCTGCACCGGGACCACTATGTTGTAGCGGCCCCACTCGGCCACGGAATCGTTCTGCTGCATGGCACCGATCTGAGCGGGTATGTAGGTGAACAGCGCTACCTCAAGCCCGACACCCTCCTGGGCATCTGCCGGAACGGACAGAGTGATGTGGCTCACCGGGTAGATGCCGACGTCCACATAGCGTCCGACTTGCGAGCGAGCATTGTAGAGGCTGATCGGGAAGCGCTGTAGTTGGGCCGGCAGGTAGCGCCGGCGCCGCTGATCATAGGCGAAGAAACTCTCGCTGGCATTGGCGGTCAGGGTTCCGTCGGCCTGGAGGATGATGCGTATCGCGTTGCTGAGGCGCTCGACCTTGGCCTCGGTAATGTTGACGTAGTTCGACGAGCTGCCCCAGGTGTACTGGCAGTGCGCCGGCTGTGCCCCGGCAAGCACCACCAGGACCAGGGCGGCCGACCAGCGCAGACCCAGCCACGATACACGCCAACCGAGGTCGATCGGTGGGCGTGCAGACTGCGGCCGGTTGTCATAGCCAAGTGCGGGCATTGACCGTCTCCGTGGCCGGGTTGTAGGGTCGGACTCCTGGTGGCAGCCGATCGCTTCGGCTGCTACTGCGGGCCTGCGGTAGCTGCAGTGCTTGGCGTCGTGCTAAGCCCGTTCGCGTTGAAGTGGTCGCGAATGCGCGTCTCCTCTTCCGCGGGGAGATGCCCCTTCTCATCGAGGACCCGCGCGGTGATGAACACCGCGAGCTCGACGTTGGTGTTCTCGATGCGCTTGGACTGGAAGAGCCGGCCGATGATCGGTATCTCGCCGACGATGGGGATGCGACTGCGCTTCTCGCGCAGTTCCGACTGGCACAGGCCGCCGATAACGACCGTCTGCCCGTCCCTCACACGCACGGTGGTCTGGGCCGTGCGTTTCGTCTTGGTCGGGAGTCCCGTGGCGGGGTCAAGAGCGCTGAGGGTGCTGATCTCCTGGTTGATCCAGAGGATGATCTCGCCCTGGCCGCCGGTGAGGGGACGCATATTCAGCCGCACACCGGCGTCGATCGAGTTCGTCTGGCCGCGGCCGGGGATGTTCACGGGCTTGGTCAGATAGCGCTGCTGGCCAATGAAGACGTTTGCGTACAGCCCGCTGATGGTGGCGACTCTCGGGTTCGCTCGGACGCGGGCCTTGCGCTGTGTGATGAGGGCATCGAGGTTGGCATAGAAGTCCCGAGGCAGGTGGGTGATGGCGGTTAGCACCGTCTGGCCGGTCAGGGAGTCGGTGGTGAGGCCGAGACTGTCGTTCTGGTACCCGAGACTCGCCGAGAAGGTGTCCGTCGACACGTCGGTGTACTCGACAACCAGCACATCCAGCATGATCTGGGCTGCCGGGATATCGAACTGCTCCACATCGCGCCGGAACTTGTCCAGCACTGCGCGTGGACCAGAGAGTACGACCGAGTTCTGGTCGGTGTTCATCTTCACGTCGCTCTGCAGGAAGATGGGAAGGAGCGACCGGGCACGCGCGGGCTGCACGTACTTGGTCGTAACGGCCTCGATCTCGCCGAGCATATAGGAGGAAGGCTTCTTGGGCACGCCCTCGCTGACGACGTAGACCTTGTTCACCTCGGAGAACGAGAAGCCGTACGCATCGACGAGGAGGGCGATGATGTCCTTGGGCTGCTTGCTGACGATGTTGATGGTGATGTTGCCCTGAACAGTATCGTCGACGATGAGGGGGAGACCGGCGGCCGCAGCCACCTTGGAGAAGACGTCATGGGCGTCGGCATTGACAGCGAAGACCGACATTCCCTTGTCCGACATCGAGACCGAGAGGCTCGGTTTCTCTGAGTCGGTGCCGGTAGCCGGCGCAGCAGGAGACTCTGTGGGTCTTGGACCACCGGGCGGGCCACCGGCGCTGCGGGTGAAAGTGGGCCTGGTGGGACGGGGCGGCGGCGCTTCCTCGTCTCCGTCTGCGGCCAGGGCTGGACCGACAGCGAAGATGATGCAGGTGAGGAGGGCGATAAGGGCGGTCAGGCAGCGGGCCTTGCTGGAGTCGAGCATAGGCATCCTCCTGCTTCTCCCTGGGAGTCCCGCAGGGGCCCTTGCGGGTCCCTGCAGGTCCGTCACTTGTCATCCGTTACTGCGTCAGCAACCTCACTCGGCCAGAGGCCTGGACCGATGTTCCAGTTAACGCAACATGGCCTCAGCAGCGGGCCTCAGGAAACGGGCGCCATGCCTGGGGCTGAGCATATCAGCTTTGTCAAGGGCGCTCAGGGCAACTCGGGCCCAGGCGCGTGCGTCTTCGGTATGGTTGGTGTCGACCGCAGCGGCAGCGCGTGTGAGGGCAGTGGCGGCCGTGCCACTCCACGCCAGAGCAAGCATCTCACGATTGGTAATGGCCAGCCCGCCTACCGGCGCATCAAGGGGACGGCGTGCACCGGCGCGCAGGCATTGGTTGAAGGCTTCATCAGCGGCCTGGAGTTGCTCCGTGCGACCCCACCGGGCGTGCCGGAACAGCTCCTCCAGAGCTTCAGGATCGAGTCCGTCTTCACGGATGCCCAGACGCACGAAGCCCAGACACAGGGCCGCTTCGGCCAGTGCCGGGTCGATCCGCAGAGCCGTCTCCAGATCCGCCTGCGCCCCCGAGACATCGCCTCCCGCCAGCCGCTGGACCCCTGACTGGTACACTGCCCGGGCACGCGTGGCCGGGCAGTTGAAGTACCAAGCAACAGCGCCAATGAGGGTCAGGACGAGAAGCGCGCCTAGAAGGTTCAGCCCCCAAACAAAGTCATCTGCGTTGCGACCGGCGCGCTGTGGCCGCGGTTTGAGCCCGGCACCCGGCGCTAGGCCCTTGCCGCCTTTCGCGATCCGCTGCCAGGATTCCTCCACCGCCGGCAAATCCTCAGCCGCGAGTGGCCCGCCGGGCGCTGGGGATGCGGACCCAGCAGGACTGGGCTGCGGGACCCCGGGCACCCCAGAGGACTGCTCTCCCTCGCCGGGAGCCTGCGAAGTCTCGTCCCTGGGGTCCAGGTCACGGTCTCGGGCGTCAGTCACCGAAAAACACCTGATAGACTCGCAGCCAGGATAGCATCGACTGCGAGTCTACCAGATTCCAGTCCCCAGGGACAGGGGGTGTCCCTGGTTTGCCGTGAGCGATGGTTCACGGCACGACGCTAGCTCAGCTCGGACAGTACCTTCTCCATTGCGTCGGCGCTCTGCTCGGCCTGGTCGATGGTGATGACCAGCGGCGGTGCCACACGGATCACGTTGCCGTGGAAGCCGACGCGTCCACAGACGACGCCCTCGGTGCACATGCGCCGGATGATCTCCATGGTCAGATCGGGCGCGGGCTCCTTGGTCTGGCTGTCCTTGACGAACTCCAGGCCGATGACGAGGCCCTTCCCGCGGGCTTCGCCGAGGACGTTGTAGCGCTCCTCCATCTGCTTGAACCGCTCAAGCAGGTAGGCGCCAATCCGTGCGGAGTTCTCGACCAGGTGCTCCTGCTCCATGATATCCAGAACGGCATGCGCCGCGGAGCACGAGACCGGGTTCCCGCCGGTTGTGCTGCTCATGTCACCGGGTGGCAGTGTGGCCATGATACGGGACTCCGCGATCAGGGCCGCGGTCGGGATGCCGCTGCCGATGCCCTTGCCCAGGCATAGTAGGTTGGGGCTGAGCCCCTCGTGCTCGATGCAGAACAGCTTGCCGGTGCGCCCGAAGGACGCCTGCACCTCGTCAACAATGAATAGCACCTCGTGCTGGCGGCACCACTCCTGGACGCGGGTCAGCCAGCCGTCCGGAGGGATGATGAAACCAGAGCTGCCCTGGTAGGGCTCGACGATTACCGCAGCCAGGTCGCCGGTGGAGGTGGTCTCGACTACGCGGTCCATCCAGCTCAGGCAGTAGAAGTCGCAGTTTTCGGGCTTCATGCCAAAGGGGCAGCGGTAGCAGTAGGCGTAGGGGCTGTACAGGCAGCCCGGCATGAGCGGACCCCACTGCTTCTTGGTGCCCATCTTGCCGGCCATGCTCATTGAACCCCAGGTGCGACCGTGGAAGCCGCCCCAGAAGGACAGCATCTCGTGCTTGCCGGTGAAGCGCTTGGCGACGCGCATCGCGGCTTCGGTTGCCTCGGCCCCGGTGGTGAGCATGAAGCAGGTGTCGAGGTTCTTGGCGCAGGTGGGCATGGCCTCGACCATGCGCTTCGCGAGCGTCACGCGCTCCGGGGTGGGGAAGTCGTACGGGTTCATGAGCCGCGCAACGGCTTCCTGGATCTTCTTCACATGGTGCGGGTGGCAGTGGCCCACGTTGGCGACCAGAACGCCGGAGGTCCAGTCGATGAACTCATGGCCGTCGACATCCCGCACGATGCAGCCTTGCGCACTCTCCCACACGATGGGTGCCTGCTGGGAGGTGCACCCCGGCTCGTACTGTTGCGATATGGCAATGTACTCGGCCGACTTCGGCCCGGGCAGTTGGTACTTGGGCATGGTATCTCCTCCGGCGGGGCGCTCTCCGTTCTCGCCGGTTTGTGATGTCCCTGACGGGAGAGCGCTCCCGCGCCTTCACTGATTGTCGGTGCTACTCGTCGAGAGTGCCTTCACGCAGGCCCATGGGCAGCGGTGCCGGCCGCTCGCAGGTGCTGCTCAGAGCGACGGTCGCGCCCTTCTCTGCAGCGTCGTACAGCGACTGCATGATGTCGAGCACGTGGAAGGCAAGGTCACCACTGGCGCGATGGGCCCGACCGGACTGCATGGCATAGGCCATGTCGGCGGCGCCGATGCTGCGGTAGTTCTCGGTGTAGACGTGGGTGAGAGGTACTTCCTTCCACTCACCGGCACGCCAGACGCTGACCGGGCCGCCGAAGGTGTTCGGATCGGGAACGCTGAGCGTGCCCTCCGTTCCGTAGACCTCGATGCGCGGCAGCCGCGAACCCCAGACATCGAAGCTCGTGGTGATGGTGCCCACTGCGCCACCGGCGAAGTGCAGGATACCGTTCACGTGGGTCGGCACCTCAACGTCGATCAGGGTCCCGTACTTCGGCTTGCTGGTGATGAGACGCTGCGGGAAGGAGATCGTGGCCGCGCTGGCGACCTTCTGCACCGGGCCGAGAAGGTTGACCAGTGTGGTGAGGTAGTACGGGCCCATGTCGAAGAGCGGGCCGCCGCCTGCCTTGTAGAAGAACTCGGGGTTCTCATGCCAGTGCTCTGGGCCGTGACCCATCATGAAGGCGCTGGCGCCCACGGGTTTGCCGATCCAGCCGTCGTCGATGAGCTTGCGGCAAGTCTGCAGGCCGCCACCGAGGAAGGTGTCCGGAGCGCAGCCGACGCGCAGGCCCTTCTGGCGCGCGGACTCGATGACCTTCAGACCGTCCTCGCGCACGACTGCGAAGGGCTTCTCAGTGTACGCGCACTTGCCGGCTGCGAGGGTCTTGAGGCTGATCTCGGCATGGGCGGCGGGGATGGTCAGGTTCACAACGATGTCGATGTTCGGGTCTGCCAGCAACTCGTCTACCGTGCAGACCTTCGGGACCCCGTACTCCTCGCCCTTGGCCTTGGCGACCTCCATATTGATGTCGCTGCAGGCGGCCGTCTCGAGGATTGGGAACTTCGCAGCAGCGCTGAGGTACGCACCGCTGATCTTGCCACAACCGATGACGCCAATTCTGACCTTCTTCATGCTGTTTCTCTTTCCGTGGATACCCTAATCCACATCAATGAGGATGACCTTGACAGGTACGGCTGGGAAATGCCTCTTGAGACGCTCGATGTCGTACACGAGCTGCTCGCCGTAGGAGACGCCACTCGACATCTCCCGGTGCAGCGAGTGGCACGGCACGATCTCAACGCCGACGTCGCACTTGCTCTCATTGAAGAAGTACTGGAACTTGGCCATGTCGTAGAACATGAACGCGTACTTGCCGAACTGGACCTCTACCAACACTCGATCCTTGACGAAGTCGACTTGCTTGTATGCACCGGCTATCGCGACCTCGGAACCGGGGATACGGATGGTGTAGGTATCCCTGAGCTCCTCGAAGCCACGAGAGCGGAACTCCTCGGTGAAACGCGCATTGAGTTCCTTCGGAGAGTAGAGCATCCGACCGACCTTCGTCTTCTCGCGGCTTTCCTTGTTCTTCCCGATCTGGCTGATGGCCGAGATTGTGGCGTCGATCTCGGCGCCAATCTCCGGGTAGCGCACGAGCAGTATCTCGGCTCCGCCAAGGTGCGAGTACTCGTAGACCTTCTCCATGGGCGCTGTACCCCCCGATGTCTGTGCGATCACCAGTCGAGCGGACGCTGCGACAAGGTGCTGGACGGGTCGGGCTCGTAGACCGGCTTCCCCATGGGGCGTGTCCGCAGAGTACCGGCTACCTCAGCGTCAACGCGCCCTTTGGCGATCTCGAGATACCGAGCCATGATGTCGGCCCCTGCACAACGTCGCCCGTGCCTCACGGCAGCGACCGCCGTGCTCCCGACGCCGATGTAGGGATCGACGACCAGACCATCGGGCAGGGTCATGCTCAGCACCAGCCGCTCGATCAGCTCCACGGGAAACTGGCAGGGATGCTCGGTCTTCTCCACGTGGTTCGACTTCACGTTGGGAATATCCCAGACGTCCGTCGGGTTCTTGCCCAGTGGGTTGCCCGACAGCTCGCCCGCCCTCGGCCCCTTGAAGTGTCTCTTTCCCGGGTACTTCTGAGGCACTCGAACAGGATCGAGATCGAAGATGTAGTCGTCGCTCTTCGTGAACCACACGATCGTCTCGTGGCGGCCCGAGAAACGTTTCGAGCAGTGGAGACCATGCCCGAAGTGCCAGACGATCCGATTGCGCAGTTTCAGCCCAAAACTCTTGAACACGGGGTACAGGGCCATGTCCAGCGGAATCACTTCGCCGTCCGCTGCAATGCAGTTGCCGACCTGCCAACAAATGCTCCCGTTGGCAGCGAGAATACGAACGGCTTCGGAGATGGTCTCCGCCTGCTCAGCCACATAGTCGTCTAGACGCTGGCGGCTCTCGTACTCCTTGCCGATGTTGTAGGGAGGGGACGTGACGACCAGTTGCGCGGCGCCGTCGGGTATCTGGCGTAGCAGGTCAAGCCTGTCGCCCTCGTACAGTGTGACTCTATTCGTGGCTGAATACCGCGCTGCCACCGTTGAGGCTCCGCGGTCAGTCACAGTCTCTATCAGCTGCTGCTGGGGCTCCGCACCCAATCTCGCTACACCTCCCGATACACGCGGCCGTCCAGAATTGTGTCGATTTCCTTGTTCACTGTGTAGGCCGGCGGCTCCTTGCGCAGACACGCCTTCACGTCGTCCATGATGTTCTGCCGGATCCGCCAGCCCGCCTCCACTGAGCACCAACCCAGATGCGCCGACAGGGTCGCATTGGGCAGACTGAGCAGCTCCTGGTCCGCGGGTGGCGGCTCGACTTCATACACGTCGATGCCCGCACCGGCGATCCAGTTCTCTCGCAGCGCCTTCTCGAGTGCCGAGGTCTTGATGACGCCGCCGCGGGAGGTATTGACCAGGTATGCCGTCGGTTTCATCCTCCGGAGTTGCGGCTCGTCGATCATGTACCGCGTCTCGTCGTTCAGAGGGGTGTGCAGGGTCACGATGTCGGCGGTCTTCAGCACCGTCTCCAGGTCGTAGGTCTCCTCGATGCCCAGGGCACCCTTCTGCCGGTCGTCGAGGTACGGGTCGCAGACCATCAGGTGCATCCCGACAGCCTTCATGATCCGGTAGACGCGTCCGCCGATTCTGCCGCAACCGACGATCCCCAGGGTGGAGCCGAAGAGCCGGTGAATGTCGCCGAGGGTCGAGAAATCCCACTGCCCGGTAGTGCTGGACTCCTGGAGGATGCGGCGGCCGATGTCCAGCCTGCGTGCGCACGAGAAGATCAGGGAAACCGCTTGCTCGGACACCTCGGAGGCGCAGTAGTCCGGCTGGTAGGAGAAGCGGATACCGTGCCGGGTGCAGGCGTCCACGTCCACGTTGTCGTACCCGATCCCATGGCGGATCAGGAGCTTGCAGCGCTTGCAGCCGGCGATGACCTCCTCATCGAACTTGGCCATGTTGACCACGATGATGTCCGCGTCGGCGATGGTGGCGATGAGCTCCTCGCGGGGCGCCAGCTTGAGCTGGTGGTAGGAGAACTCCACGTCGGGCATCTTGGCGAACTCCTGAATCTCCCAGTCCAGATCGTTCTCAATGTAGTCGGTGACCACGACTTTGGTTTTCGGCACGGTTATGACCCTCCAGGCGTGTCACATATAGGATACCGCATCAATGGTCCATTTGAGGTCTTCGGAGTACCTGGCAGTTCCGTAGAGCCAACCAGCGGCGGCCTCCGCCGGCACTGTATAGCCGCCGAAGGTGGCTTCGCGTCGGAAGGTGGCGCCGAAGGGCACGTACTCCGCTTCCGGATCGCGGTTGCTGTCGTCGTAGCGGTCGACCACGATCTCACTCAGACTTCCGTCCTGCCTCACCCGCAGTACAGTCGCCACGGGGGTTCCGTGGATGGTAGCCGACACGCGGACCTGGTCGCTGCCGACCGCTTCCCACTTCGCCTCGGGCAGCCGCAGCAAACCTCCCGGACAGAAGGCTGCTTCCGCCATGAGCCGACCCGCACAGGACCACGAAGCCGCCTCCCCCGACAGGTTGACCAGCGGGATGATCCCCGCCACTCGGAAGCGCACCATGCCCACGCCGTCCACATACTGATCCGCGCCGCGCAGGGGAATCATCCCCATCTTCGCCCTCGCAGACCAGACAAAGCCAACGCCCGGGCGAAGGACCTCCCGGGCCTGAAGTCGGATCCAGGGCGCCTCGGGTCCTTCCCGGAGCTGCCCGTGCAGTGTGACGACCGCGCAGTCGCTGACCGGAGTACCAGGGGCAATCGCGTGGGCGAAGTACCTCTGTGCTGCCTCCGGCAGGTCGGCCACCATCGAGGCGTCGAAGACCTGCCCGTCGCCGGGCGCCGAGAGCGAATCCCAGGCGGCCTGCACGCGGGCGTCCTCACGGAACGCCAACACCAGCAGAGCGCCGATCGCTGCCAGCAGGATCAGACCTATTGAGACCCCCAACCAGGGCACCATCGGGATTGCTCCAGGCCTCCATGACCTGCGCCTGGTCGGGCACGGTCGAGGCGTGATGCGACATAGCTGCCGACGAACTCCTGACCTTCCGCAACCGACAGCCCGAATCCTCCACGTCGTCGGCGCCACCCGTCGGGGTCATGATACCTTTGGTACTGCCGCTTGTCGAGGACGGACGTCGGCTACCTCGCAAGAGCCGTCCTCGCAGTCGCCGGAGCCTACTCGTAGAACTTCCCGTCCGTGATCTCCGCCTCGGGCTCACCGGCCGCCACCATCTGCCGCTTGAGACGGGCCTTGAGCTCCTGGCGCACCGCGTCGTACTGCTTGCGGCCGATCAGGTTGACGGACTCATAAGGGTCGGCCCAGAGGTCGTACAGGTAGCGCTCCACGTAGTGGTCGCTGCCGCTGTCCTTCCAGGCCTGCTTGTCTGGGGCATAGACTGCGTACTTCCAGCGTTCCGTCCGCACGGCGCGTCCAACCTCGGCCTCGCTGATCTGGACGTACACCTCGTTAGCCCAGTCCTTGTTCTGGCCCCGGGTCAGCGGTGTTGCGTCGCGTCCCTGCATCGAAGCAGGCACCGTCAGCCCGGCTGCGCTCAGAATCGTCGAGGGAACGTCGACCAGACTGACCAGCTCGGGCACCGTGCGCGAAACGTCCATCCCCGGCCCCTGCATCACAAAGGGGATGCGGATGCTGGACTCATGGCAACTGCGCTTGTACTCGCCGTTGCGCGTGCGGAAGTGGCAGCCGTGATCGCTGGTGAAGACCACCACGGTGTTGTCCAGCGTGCCCTGCTGCTCGAGGGCGCCCAGCAGCCGGCCGAGATTGTCGTCGAGACTCCGTACGCAGCCGTAGTATCCCGGAAGCGACTCGTACCAATCGCCCGGACGGCTCAGCAGGTCCTGCGGAACCCACGGGTCCTTGTAGTGATCGCGGTACTCGTCGGGGCCGACGAAGGCGTGCATGTCATTCTGGAAATGGGGTTCGAGGTAGGAGATGAACAGGTAGAAGGGCTTGTCGCGGTCGCGGCTGACGAACTCGACTGCCCGGTCGGTCATAGCATCCACACGATAGCCGGGGTACCACACCTGCTGGTTGTCCTGATTCCACATCCGGCAGTCGTAGGGGTGGGAGGTGAACTCCAGGACATCTGCACCCTCCCAGTAGCCCTCATAGCCGCCGCGGAGCTCGCGAGGAACGGGATCGGCCCCGGTGTTGGCCAGATGCCACTTGCCCAGGTAGCCGACGTCGTACCCGGCCTCGGTGAAGCAATGCCCGAGGGTTCGCTGGTCCTGGGGCAGCGCAATCCCATTGCGCCAGACTCCATGTCCCGTGCCGTGCTTGCCGGTCTGAAGCGAGCCACGGGCGGGTGCGCAGACGGGCTGACAAGTGAAGGCGTTCTGGAACAGGACGCCGCGACGGGCCATGGCGTCGAGGTTGGGCGTCAGGTCCATCGGACACCCGTAGCAACCGCAGGTATCCCAGCGCTGCTGATCCGTGAAGAACACCAGGACGTTCGGGCTGGCGGTCGGCAAGAGACACCCTCCTCTGAAGTGGGAATCGGCGTTGCCCCCGAGGATCGACCGGGCACGACCAACCCAAGTGTCGAGGGCCGCCGCAAAGACGCGACCTCAACCCCACACATTCCCCGCAGGAGGTCGCTTCTCCTGCGCCCCGACTTCACGTCTGAACGGACCGCTCTGACGCAGTCGCGCCTAGACGCTGAAGCGGAACTCGATCACGTCGCCATCCTGCACCACGTAGTTCTTGCCCTCCAGGCGCAGTTGGCCCTTCGCGCGACATTCCTGGTGAGAGCCCGAGGCGATCAGGTCGTCATAGGCCACGACTTCGGCTCGGATGAAGCCCTTCTCGATGTCGCTGTGGATCTTGCCTGCAGCACGGGGAGCCAGGGTGCCCCGGGGGATGCTCCAGGCACGTACCTCGTCAGGGCCGACGGTGAAGAAGCTGATCAGGTCGACCAGAGCGTAGGCGGCGCGGATGAAGCGGTCGCGCGCTGAGTCCGAGATTCCGTAGTCGGCGAGGAAGGCAGTTCGATCCTCCGCTGGAAGCTGGGCGATCTCAGCCTCCAGGGGCGCACACAGCTCGAAGGTGGGGAGGCCCTGAGCGCCGGCGACCTCGCTGATCGACGCCGTCACTGGTTTGCCCAGGTCACTCTCGCTCACGTTGGCCAGAACCAGCGTCGGCTTGCGGGTCACGAACTGGTACCCGCGCAGCGTCTTGAACTCCTCCTCCGAGAGCTCCACACCGGCGATCCGGCGGCCTGAGGAGAGTGTCTCCTGAAGACGCGCCATGAGAGGCTTCTCGGAGGCAGACTCCTTCTTGCCGCGCAGGAGGTCCTTGTCGATGCGCTCGAGGCGGTTCTCGACCACCGACAAATCGGCAAGGGTGAGGTCGAGCAGGTAGCTATCGAGACTCCCCGCAGCATCGCCCGGGAGGAACCCGCCGACCACGACCGCCAGGGCGTCGCAGTCGGCCAGGGCTCCGGTGATGGCGGAGAGCTTGTCCGATGTTGCACCGGCTGCCCCGAGGTCGATGAAGGTGATCTCGGCGGGAGTGGTCTTCTTGGGGTTGAACATGCCCGACAGGACTTCGAGACGGTCGTCGGGAACGCCGACGACGCCCAGATTCGGACCGCGCGTCGCGAAACCCTCCAGGTCCAGACCCGTCAGGCTGCTGAAGACAGTGGTCTTGCCCGACCCCTCGGGGCCGATAATGCCGATCTTCACTTCACGTCACCTCATGCCGGCGCCGGCTGGGAGTTGGCACACAAAGCAAACGTCGCGACTTTCGTCGCGACGCTGCGGGAAACCCGTAGACGCCCTGTACGCCTAGACAGCGCTATACACCTAATGATAACCTCGCCGGGCGCATCAAGTCAATGCTCTGACGGCCCGCCATATGCCACACGCGAGCAGTCGCTCTAGAGTCGCACGACCGCCTTCAGTATCCGCTCCGGCGCCTCTCCCATCAGCTTCAGTGCCTCTTCCGCCTGCGTCAGTTCCAGGCGTTGCGTGAGCAGGGGCAGGACGTCGACCCGGCCACGGGCGATCAGCTCTATCGCCTGGGGGACTGTGCCGCAGTGGAGGCGGGAGCCCAGGAAGTCGAGCTCCTTCTTCACCATCACGTTCCCCGGGATCGTGATGTCGCTGCTGATGAGGCCAAGCAGGACAACTCGTCCGGCGTGGACGACCAGGTCCAGAGCCTGTGCCACGGTCCCCGAAGTTCCGACGGCCTCGACTACGAGGCTGGGGCCGCTGCCTCCGGCGAAGTCCTTCAGTGCCGACACGAAGCCCTCCTCACGAGGGTCGAAGGCGGCATCTGCCCCCAACTCCAGGGCCTTCTCACGTCGCGCCGCCGAGAGGTCGCTGAGGGCAACGCGAGCCCCACGGGCCTTCGCCACCAGCATCACACAAAGCCCAATGGTGCCTGCGCCGATGATAAGCACCGCATCCTCGGGACCGGTGCGTCCGCGGTTGTTCGCCTCCACACCGATGGACAGCGGCTCCACGAGCGCTGCCTGATCGTCGGTGAGCTCAACCGGAACTCGGTGCAGGCACTCAAGCGGTGCGAGGTAGTACTCCGCCAGCGCTCCCGGCGCATGAACCCCGATTACCTGCTGGTTCTCACAGCAGTTGTAGCGGCCATGGGTGCACGGGTAGCACTTCCCGCAGGGCATTGCCGGGTCGAGCACCACGCGATCTCCCGGCTGCAGGTTCTCCTCGACCGGACGGTTCGGCAGACGCAGCAGGCCCTCAGGACGTGGGCGGACCTCCATCACTGTGCCGACCACCTCGTGACCAGGTACTTCAGGATAGCGGAAGAAGGGCTGGGTGCCCTCATAGGCGTGCAGGTCGGAGCCGCAGATGCCGCAGGCATGAACCTTGATCAGCGCCTGCCCCGGCTGCGGCGTGGGTTGCGGACGGTCGGTCACGACGGCATCATGTCGGCCACGAATCACAAAGGCTTTCACAACGTTCCCTCTCTCACTGCTTGGCGAAGAGCTTGTGCTGGGAACCTCCGCATCGCGCTTCCGGGAGGCCACAGACGCCCATCTTTCCGCGTGCAGGCGCCTGTGTCCTGCGTGAGAGTCACAGGACCCTCAACAAGCTGACGGGCCGGCGCTCCAGAAGGAGGCCGGCCCGGAGGCGGCGATGGCGACTTCAGATCAGAACTCGAAGGTCTCGGCGTATACGAGACGCGGCGTCGTCGGCTGTGCCGGGACGGCAACCACGGCCAGGGGTATCCCGCCGGGCCGATCGATCTCGTAGACCTCGTACTCCTTCAGCGCCAGGCGGAAGGCCTGGGTCCCACGGTCAGCCGGGAGGGTCATGCGCCCTGTCCAGGTCCAGCGGCGGCTTCCATCAGCAGGGCGCTGAGCAGAGAGTTGGATGGGATCGCCGGCTACCGGCCGCCAACGCAGGTCACCAGTCAGGTTTGCGCTGGCGGTCTCCAACGAGACCTCCATGCGGCTGCTGCCGCTTACCCTGGCACTGCCGATGTAGCTGACGCCCGTGACCGAGATCGCGATCGTGCGGTTGTCGAGGTAGGTCATCGTCGCGATGCGCTCGGGCAGCAGTTGCACAAAGTCGGCCAGCACCACGCGGGAGAGCTTGACGTCCATGCCGTCGTGCTGGACGGACTTCGGCTGGTAACGCGCGAGGGCGAGGCGCACGAAGGGGAAGTACGACTGCCCCGGATCGAGCTCGATGTCGCTGTACCACAACTGGCGCTGCGGATCATAGAGCACTTCGTGGCCGACCACTGCCACGCGCAGGTCACGGCGCATCCGCATCAGGCTGTCGGGCCCCTGGGTGAGCTCATCGAGGGTTAGGTCGCCCTCCCAGGCCAGCTTGTGAGTGAAGGCCTCAGGACCCGGCCAGGCTGGTGTCGCAGTCGTTCGCCAGGTCGGGTCGGCACCCATCTGCGTCACGAGGGACTTGAGCACCGGCATCCAGCCATAGGTGTCCTTGTGCATCACGTCTACTCCGGCCGCTCGTGGCCACGGGATGACGACGCCGAGTTGCTCGCCCTCACCTGAGGAGAACCACGGGCGCTCCAGGTAGACGCGCATCCCGCCACTGGTGCGGCGACTCATCTGTCCGTTCGGCAGGGCCTGTCGCTCCCAGCCGAAGGTGGGGATGACGTACATGAGCTTGGGAGCCGCCGGGCGCGCCGAACTGGGCACCTCGACTGTC
This sequence comes from Armatimonadia bacterium, assembly GCA_039679385.1. Lineage (NCBI taxonomy): Bacteria > Bacillati > Armatimonadota > Armatimonadia > Armatimonadia bacterium. The sequence goes on from JBDKVB010000138.1 coordinate 41,313, forward strand.
ACCTGTTGTGAGACACGAGTGATCGGCGTCTTGCCGCTCCTGATGTCGGCCTCGCTGAGGTTGAAGCAGCTCTTGTGCCGGGTCGTGGTGATCGCGGTGTAGCGCACCTTGCGGTACTTGGTGTCGCCAAACTCATGCCGTCGCGGGATGCCTGCCGGGAGCACCTGCAGGAGACCCGGGTCGAAAAGACGCGATCGGGCCACATCCTTGCGCAGGGCCTGGTTGCTCAGATTGCGCGTGAGCCCGGTCCTGGCCTCGGGGCGTGCAGCGAGTGAGGCGGCCGATACCCTCCCTGCCGTGCCGGTGCGCAGTACCATCGGTGTCGCGGCACCGATCGGCACCGACTGGGCGGCTGGCGCCGTGGGCTGTATGGGCTGTATGGGCTGGGTTGGCTGCAGCCGTACCGGTGGACGGCCGGGCAGGGGCTGCACCGTTGCCGCAGGTGGCTGCACAGCAGTGGGTGTTGGTCTGATGGCCCCTGCAACGGCGCCTATCAAGGCCGGGTTGACCTCCATGATCTTGGCGACCGGCTGGGCGATGAGCGCGTACTTGTCACTCGTCTCGACGCCGATCTCCCACACGTGCGAACTGCCGGTCACGCCCTGCCATTGTGGCCAGGCAAGGTCATCGACCGGGTCGGTCCAGTCCGCATGGACATCCACCTTGACCGCGCTCTTGCCGTCCAGGGCCACGCGGCCGTAGAAGGAAGCATAGGTGTCGCCGAAGTCGCGGGCGACGGTGAGGTACTGGATCTGCGGCACACCAAGAGGCTGCTGCACCGCGTGAAGCACCGTGATTGGGTGCGCAGGGGTGAGCAGCACGTTGCGCCCCTCGGTAGCAATCCGCCCAAGATCCGCGAGGCGGCGGGTCAGGTTCGCGTCGAGGCCTGCCCGGGGAGCCGCCAGGCTGAGCTGGCGCGGATCGGCAAGCTGGAAGCGTAGTCGCTGCCTATCAAGGGGAGCGGCCTGAAGAGCGGCAAGCTTCGGGATCGTCAGGTTGTCCATCGACATCCGCCAGACCGCCATGTTCCCGACTGCCTGGGCCGGCAGGCTGCAGCTCACACTGATCTCGGCGGTCTCTGCCTTCGGTAGCGGCAGGCGCAGCGTCCGACTGGCTGCATCGAACTCGGGCACGGCTCCCGCCGCTGCGGGCTCATACACGTCCAGTCGGAAGGGCTCGATGTCCGGCCAAGTACCGGTGAAGGGAACCTGGAGCGCGTACTCCTTCGCCGGGTCTGCCGACAGCGGGAACTTGATCCGCACGAGGGCCAGGGTCGCCAGAGGATCGGGCAGATAGGGCATCGGCATCCGGTCGGCATCGTAGAACTTGGCCAGCGGCTTGTCGTGGTCGATGAGCATCTGGAAGGTCTGTGGATCGCCCTTCATTCCGGCGTCGGTGTCGAGCATGCCGTGCATCTCCGACATCAACTCCGAGGTCTTGGGCGGTGCGATATGCCGTGCCGACACCTCCGTCGTGCGTGCGGCGTCCCGGGCCTGTGCCTGGGATGCATCGGTCGGGAGGAAGGCACCCGGTACGCCGCCGGGGGCCGCTGGACCAGCCTGGTTCATCGAGCGAAGCACCACGTGATCGACGGTCTCGCCCTTGGCGTTGCTGAGGTCCTTGCGGGCTACGATCACCGGAGCGTTCACCGGCTCATGGCGGGAGAACACCAGAGGCTCCGAGGCCGATCCGGCCGCTGTCGAGGTCCAGGGGATACCATTCCCGGCGAGGTCCACCAGGCGAGCACGAAGTCGGTACTGGCGACCGAAACGCAGCCTGGGCAGGCTGCCGGGCTTCGCGACGAACTCGGTGTCGAGCCCATATTCGGTCGTGTCACCCGGTGTGACGCCGGGCTCCGCGAGCGGTTTGTCCGGCCTTGGCGCAGATAGGCTCCAGCCCTCCCACCGGACGAAGATCTCGTGCAGGCTCATGGACTTCGAGCCGTCCGCAGCACCGCGCGCACCCGAGCTGATCCACCCCTCGTCTTCCACGCCGGCGATCATCCGGTCGACGCCCTTCGCGGCGTTCGCGAAGTGGTACGTCCCGATGCGCCGGCACAGCGAGTGCCACTGGCTCGACTTGTCGTCCCACACGTCAACCCGCCAGCCGCGCACCAGGTCTTCGGCCCACAGTTCCATCTGGGCATCTTCCGTCGCGCTCGTGGCGATGGGCGCGACCGGTCCGGCGCTGCGCAAGGCGGGCGCCGCTGCGAATCGGCTCTCGAGGGCCTTCACGACTTCATTGCGAGCGGTGGCCGTCGGCAGAATCTGGGTCGCCAGTTGGATGGCCCGGTTCACCCTCGCCACCCAGATCCCGGCTGTGCGAAGGGGCGGAGGAGTCGTCTCAGCCGCAGGCGGTGTTGGAATCGGCGCCCCTACCTGCAATGCAGCGGCCGCCATGGCTACCCATTGCGTGACCTTGCCGGCGTAGTCGATGGCGCGAAGGGCAGCGGCATCCACATCCATCTGCCCGATCTCGAACAGCCCGGGATCGTTGAGGCGAAGCATCCCGTCCTCAATGTCGCTGCCTTCGGCCGGAGTCTGCCGGGGACGGGCAACGAAAGAGTTCGCAGCAACCGTGCAACGGGTCCGCGGAGTGACGTTCGCCGTCGCGAAGTCCGAAGTCCAGGAGGGCACCACTCGCACGGCCGTCGCAGCGGTCATCCCCGCCTGAAGCGGAACCTCCAGCTCAATCACCAGACCAAGTCGGCGCATCACCTCGGGATACTGGCCGAGGTGGGTGAGGATCTCATGGAAGTCGGGCGTCGGCGCCCTGATCGCCATGAGGTTCGGCGAGAGCTTGCCCACCTTGCGCTCGACAGGCTCATGAAACATCGCTACCTGGTGGAAGGCCAGGGCGGACGGTGTGACGGTTGTCCGAAAGGCGTTTGTGCGGGCGACGAAGGCACTCGTGGCCGGACGCGCTGTGCCTCCCATGAGCGCCCTTCGTGGAGTCGTCGCCGGCGGCTCGGTGTACAGAGCCTTGAACTGCAAGCTCTGCATCTGCCGGCCTAGGCCGCTGGTCAGCTCCTGCTGCTGGGTCTTCGGCAGCACCAGGTTCTTGAGAAGGTCGCTCGTAGGTCCCAGTCCCGGCTGCGTGGGCCCGAAGTCCGGCGGCCGGTCGGGAGACACCACGGCGACTGTCTCGTAGACCGCCCGGACGTCCTCCTGGATGTTCTGGACCGGGAAGGAGTTGATGACGCGGCCGGTGTAGTCCGGGAAGACATAGGTCTTCAGCCGCGTCTGCTCATGGAAGATCGCCTTCCAGAGGTCAGCGGGTGGTGGGTCACCCGCGGGAGCCACCCGGGTCGCAGCCACCGTCGGGCCGCCATCGAACTTGACCTGAAAAGTGGCCGCTGCCATCTTGTCGGGCCAGTGCAGGAAGTCTGGGAACTGCTGCAGCGTCGGATTGCTCCCTCCCTCGTTGGTCTGCAGGCGAGGGGAGACAAACACAGACAACTGGAGCCGCGCACCATCCTGGGTGATGCCCTTCGGTACTGCGGTCCAGATGATCGTCTGCTTCTTCATGGCGAGCCTCCTGTCCAGAGCGCTCAGATAGATAACGGCGGGCACTGCATCGGTCTCGGCCGGTCGAGTCGGCTAGGCGAAGGCGGCGCAGTAGGTTGCCCAGGTCTGGGGCTCCAGAACGTCGCTGAGCGTCGCTCGCGGCAGACTGACCGCCCGGGGCCGGGTAGCCCGCAGCCCGCGCAGATCATCCGCCGCCGCCAACTTCGCGCCGTCCCACAGCATGGCGGTCTCTGAGGAGCCTGCGAACTGCCGCTCGACTGTGAGGGTGACGCCGAAGCTGAAGAACAGGATTTCGATCTCCACCTCGAGACTGGCAGTACCGTAAAGGCGGTTGCCATCCGACTCGTAGGTCATCCCCAGGTAGAACTCGGCCGAGATCGTGATGAGGCCCAGGACCGACAGGCTTCCGCCGCAGCGCACGTAAGCGGTGAGGCTGATCGAGTCGACATACTTGAAGTAGATGCCCGCCATGAGATGGATGCCGCCACTGGCGACGCCGATGTCCATCGCCATGTTGCCGCCGAACTCAAAGGCGGCCTCGATCAGCTTGATGTCATCGGGCACGACTTCAATGCCGAAGAAACCGCCGCCGCCGAAGATCCCGACCGAGATGATGAAGGGGTCGGCCTTCTCCGAGAAGTTGAAGCGCAAGGTGACGGGATCGTTGAGGTAGGAGAGTGTGAGCGCCGCTCCCAGGCGGATGTTCTCGATGCTCATCACGCCGCAGCCGATGCTGGGAAGCGTGATGCTGAAGGCCGCCGTGATACTCGTCGGCTGCGGATCGATGCTGAGCCCGCCGAGGTCGCCGCTCTTGAGCACTTCCTTCAGCTCATTGACGAAGGTCAGTGCTCCGCCGAACTCCACGCCCTCCAGGTCCACCTCCACATCCGGCTGCATCCCGGTGCGAGCGGAGAACCGTGCCAGCTTGAAGTTGGCGATGAGCAGGTCGAACAGGTTCAGCGCGAAGGTCTCGAGCTTCGCCTCGGCCTCAAACAGAGGTGGCTGAGCCTGTGGTCCGGGAAGCAGCGGCGTCTCGGCTCGCGCATTGAAGGTGAACTTGGCCGCCCCACCACGGTCCTCGAAGGGACCGGCGCTGCTCACCTTGGGGCTCCAGTTGTACTTGGCGATGAGCCGTTCCGGGATGCCCAGCGAGTTCTTCTGCGTCTCGGTGGTCAGTCCGGGCACCTGTGCAAGCCCAAGGCCCTTCATGATGATGCTAACCAGATCGACGCAGCCAAACAGCTTCGGGAACATCCCGCTGAAGAAGTCCGACGGGTCGAACTGCCCGCCGGCGACGTTCGACAGCGCACCACCGAGAGGACCGAAGGAACGCGAGAGACCGTTGATGAGGACGTCCGGGGAGAGCATCCCGCCGGACTTGTCCGTGGGGAACATGAGACCCTGGTTGGCCGCCTTACCCAAGTCGTCGACGAGCTTGAGGAATACCTCACCGGCGTTCTTGGCGGCGTCCCAGGCGTTGTTCACGTATGCCGAGTCCAGCGCCACCCACACCGGTACGTCCTGGCCGATCATGTTGGTGATCGCCGGTACTCGAACCAGAGCCTGAGCCACGGTCGGGTAGAACTGTGGCTGGTCCTGGAGCTCGAAGGCAACGCCGAGTTGCTGGGCGACCGAGGGCCTGACAGGTGCCGGAACCGAGTTGAGGATCGTCGCGCACTGGGTCGGTGCCTCAGCGCCGAAGCGGATCGTCGTTGTCTCGAAGCTGGTGTCGTCCTTCCCGGCGGTGCCTTCCGCCAGGGCCACGGACTGGCCTGCGATGTCACGGTTCCGTAGGGCGACGGGAACCTCTTTGTTGTAGTAGTTGCAGGCCGCCGCCATCTTGCTGTAGTCGAAGGAGATCGTGGACTCGATGAACATGAGCGGACAGGTGAACTCGATGGTGTTGCCCTCGGAGTCCTCGCCGACCATGTGGAACTCGAATTCCTTGCCGTTGACCTTGGGCCAGAACGCCTCCTGGGCGGTGTTGCTGATGTTGCCCGCCTTGCAGGCGGCCGGGTCGTCGAGAGTCGGGGTCACCAGCGTCTTGATCCGCACCTTGCGCAGGGACATCTGGCGTCCGTCGTTGAGCTGCCAGAAGGCGGGGTAGTCCTTCTCGGGCTGGCGGACGACGATGAAGTAGCGCTGGCGCAGGTACGCCACCGAGCCGTCGCGCGTGTCCTCGAACTTGCGCTCGGTGACCTTCACAAGGGCCGCCATGTTGCCGAAGGGGAACAGGTAGCCCTTGTAGACGACCTTCACGTACTGGTCGCGGCCCATTGTGGCCTGGTGGACCCACTCGATCAGGGAGATGCTGATGCCGATCGGCTTGGGCGCCCCGTAGTGAACATCCAGCCAGGCGCCCAGGGAGCTGAGCATGACCCGGTTGGCCTCGATCACGCGCTCCCGGGCATCCGTGATCTTCTGGAAGTCCGAGGTGAGCGTGACCAGGTCTGAGCGATCCCGCTTGTCCAGCGACATGCGGAAGGGCTGCGGTGTGTTAGGCCGATCGGGAGAGGGGTCGGACCAGTCAGGTGACCAGATCGCGCGGAGCGTTCGGTAGTACCCGGCCGGGTCTGGGACCGAGGCCACCTCCACGACCTGCAAGACACCGTTTCTGACCTCGTAGGCATACTGCCGGTCCCAGATGCGGTTCGGGCCGGATCTCACACCCAGCCGAGTATGCCATAGCTCCGTACGAGTGCCCCGCGTGACCGGCTGAAGAGCATGTACCCAACCGGCGCCGGAGTGCGGCGACAGGATGAGCCGGTAGGGCGCCTCGATGGCGGTATGGAGTGTCGGGTCTGGCGCCGCTGGACGAGGTGGCGCAGAGGGTAGCATGACCACCCCGGTCGCAACAGGTGCGATGTAGTCGGTGCCGGGTTTGACCCACTCGACGCGCTTCGTTGGAATGTCCGCGGCCGTGCGGGTAGTCGCTGTGACCGGCGTCGCCCTCACCAGATCGGGGCGCATGCGGATTGTGCCGGTTGCAGGAGCGGCTCCGGTGGCCGGAGCGACGGCACCTGGGGGCAGAGCGCGTGTGGCCGGTCCGCCGGTCGTTGGTGTCCGCGGGACTCCAGTGGCTGGTAGGGCACCGGCCGGCAGGAAGGGACGCAGTTGGCTTCCCTGCAGGGCCCCGGGGCGGATGGCCACTGCGCGTATCGGTGGCGGCAGCGCATTCGGCGCCACCGAGAGCTCCATCTGCGTCCAGTCGAGAAGCGCCTCCAGAGTGTAGGGGATCTGCTGCGTACTCGCCGGGAGCTTGAACACCAGTCGCGAGGCGCCACTGAGGCGTGTCTGGACTGGGCTATTCACACCGGGGAGAGTGCTGACCCCGTCGTTGTCGGGCTTCCCGGCGATCTCCGGGGCCTTCTCCAGGATGGCCTCCTCACCCACATGCTGGGGCGGGAACTGGACGACGAGGTAGGCGGCTTCGTTGGGCTTGGACCGCTGCAGAACCGCCGGCTTCCCGGCCTCGGTCTTGAGAACGAGGTTGGCGAAGCGGAAGGTCAGCGACAGCAGGTCTGCGGTTCGCGTGACCTGTACCGTGAAGGGTTCGAGGTTCAGCAGACCGGCCAGGCGGTCAGGCGAGATCTGGATACGAGTGGCGTCCGGGGTGATCCGCGTTGGCGGCGTGATCGTTCCGGGAGTGGCCGCACCCGGAGTGACCGTCGTTGCACCGGTCGCAGGGGTCGTCACAGGCGGAACGCGTACCCCGGGCCGTAGGGTCGGCTTGGGGAGCGGCTTGGGCTGCTCCTCCACAGGGGCCGGTTTGAGGACGGGTGTGTTCTGCGCGAGCCGGTCTCCGTCAGTGATGAGTTCCACCCGGGTGTCGGCCAGGGCTCGTGCAGGTGAGACCAGCGCTCCGGCCAGGGGAGCAGCCATTCCCAGCAGCGCCGGTACGCAGTGGCTGACAAGCGTCTTGCCCGCACGGGCGAAGACTTCGAAGGCCGAGGCATCCGAGGGCGAGCCGACCTGGATCGATAGGTCTCCGGCCTGCACCCACACCGGCTCCTCGGCAAACCCCGCCATCAGCGCCTTCTCGCCGTGGCCATCGTCGAAGGCCACGGCATAGCGAGGGTGCGCCAGTGGCAGCCGGGCAGCACCGCCGTCGGCACCAGTGAGCCCACGCGGGACGAAGGCCAGCCGCGGGTCACCGTCCTTCGCGAGCGCTACCAAGGCTTGCTGCACCCGTGAGGGGTCAAGCTCCGCGAACTCAAGCCGCACCACATCGAAGGGTTCGCCCTGAGCCTGGATCTCACCGCCTGTGGGGTCGGGAGCGGTGCTGTGCAGCGTCCACTTCCGCTCCCCGCGCTCGAGGCAGACCAGACACCTGGGGCCTTGAGGCGATTCCAGCAGGCTCGGCTCCTGGGTCGCCAGCAAGCTGAGCACCACCGCCTCGGCCCCGAGGCTCCCGGCATCCCGAACCGCCGGTGCCGTGAGATCGAGCCGCGCGACGGATGTGCCGGTGAGCCGCAGCGTCCAGTCGGGGCGGAACTCCGCCTCGGCAGCACTCTCCACCCGCAGTCGGCCGACGTCACCCAGTTGCGCCGACACCGCTCGACCATGCAGGTGCCCACGAGCGGCCTCAGACCCGCTGAGCCAGCGCTCGAAGGGAACTTCCGCCCGGAAGCCTCCCAGCGAGGTCTGCACCTTCATGGTCCAGCCCGTTAGGCCTCGGGACAGCTCGCAGGTGAAGTCGGCAGGCAACTCGGTGCCGGGGAAACGAGCCCCGCTCAAGGCCAGGTGCACCGTCTCTCCCGTGCGCTCGAAGTGCAGCTTCGGCGCACCGGCGAAGCGCCGCGTGTCGATCACCCAGCGTTCCTGGCCGCCCAGCCGGAAGACGACGCGGTGCCGGTCGGCCGAGTACTCCACCGGACCGGCCATGCGTCCGCTCAGAGCTCGTGAGAGCGGTGAGGCGGCTACGGCCGCGGTGCCGGCGAGTCCCAGCATATGACGACGGGACATCGGCACGTCCAGACCCGCAGTGGCGATCTCACCAAGAGTAGGCGCCGTCTGCAGGGGACGTGGCAGCAGGTTCTCACGAAGAGCTGCCACCTTGAGCAGGGAACGGCCTTCAGAGTTGTCAGCCGCCATTGCCTTGCCTCCTGATGCCCGACGAGGTGACACTCCTACCGGCGCCCCAGAGGGTCGCCGGGACTCGTCCAGGCAAGAGACTTATCACTCATAGCAGGCAGAATAGTGGGCTATTCGCGTTGTCGGTATGGCTTCCTTCCTGTGCCTCCGACATTTTTACCAGCAGCGCAGCAGTAACACGACGCCCTGGAGTACTCGGCGAAGGCGATGGCGATTCGTGTATCTGGTCGCTTGAAGCGGCGTCTTCACGTCGGTAGACGGCAGCGCCCTTGACAGGTGCGCCGACACACCGCAAACTAGACCCATGCGCTGCCCGTACTGCAGACATGATATCCGTGTGGCCGGACGCTTCTGCCCCCGCTGTGGACGGCAGATCTTCGGCCTACCGGCTACGCCCGAACCTCCGGTGACGCCTCGACCGCTGGCGCCGACGACGCCTCCCTGGGCAGTGCCGACCTTGCAGCAGCCTGCTGAGCCGCCGATTGAGCCTTCCGGCCCACATACCGTTGGCAAGACCTGCCCCTTTGACCAGTACCCGATCTCCGTGGGCGAGCAGGTCATCGTCTGCCCGGAGTGCGGCGTACCCCACCATGCTGATTGCTGGCGGGAGAACGACGGCTGCACAACCTATGGGTGTGCACGGTCGCCGCAGGCACGCACGGCTGCGGCCCAGTCGGCGGAACAGGGAACGATGCCGCCTGGACCCTTTCCGGGCTACCCCGGCAGGCCGCCCAGACCGTCATCATCCTCTCCGACGGGGTCACCAATCGCCCTGATGGTCGCTGAGTTGGAGCGCAGTGCAACGAACGCCCTGCTCTGGAGCATCCTGGGTGTCTTCTGCTGCGGTGCTCCGTCGCTGGTCGGCTTCTTCATGGCCGTGAGTGTCTTCGGAACGATGACCCGCATCGGTATCGACAGCCCCAGCGTAAAGATGAAGGCCACCTGGGCGCTCATCGTGGGTGCTGCCATCCCCATCGCGTGGGCTGCGCTGTGGATCTCCGGCACTGCTGGTTCGGGATCCCTCCACTAGTAGCGAGTGCTCTCATGGTTCAGGTCCCCGACGACGATCTCTCGATTGAGCTGACGCCCTTGGCGGCTGCTGCTCCCCTGTGGCGTCCGCGTCCCGGCCTTGGTGAGGAAGCGGCACAGGTTGTCGGCGTCAGCGCGCCCGGTGAGCTTGCGGTCTATCTGAGTCTGCGCTCCATCGAGGCCATGTTTGTCTTCGCCCAGCAGTTCCCCAACCTTGAGACCGGCGGGCTTCTCGTCGGCCAGCCTTGCGAGGACTCTCGGGGTGAGTACCTCAAGGTCGTTGACGCCATCGCGGCGCATCATGCGGTCGGCACGAGCACCAGTCTGACCTTCACCCAGGAAGCCTGGAACGGAATGCTCACGACCGCGGAGGAGCTCTATCCCGATGCGTCCGTCGTCGGCTGGTACCATACCCATCCGGGGCTCAAAGTGTTCCTGTCCGGCCCGGACCAGTTCATCCACCACAGCTTCTTCCACGGTCCTCGGGACATCGCCGTGGTCCTGGATTTGCAGGGGAGCGAATGGGCGGTGTTCGGCTGGTGTGGCGAGCAGTTACGGATGCTGCAAGGGTTCTGGGTCTATGCCGAGGAAACGCCGGATACCTTGCGCCTGCCGGCGGTCCTGAATCACCTGCGTGGGCGTCCGGCCAGTCAGGCTGCGGGAGGAGCCGACCGATAGGCCTGCTGGACGGCAGTGAGGGGAACCACTGACTGCGCCGGTACCGTTGAGACTTACAAGGATGCCTTGAGCGGCAAAGCAGCGCTGCCCTGACGGCCTGACGGGCAAGCACACGACTGACTGCGAACACCCATGGACACCCCTGACGCCGCACCCAACAATCTGCCCGAGGACGACAGCGACGGCGAGCTCGAGATCGAGCTCCAGCCTCCAACTGCGCCTGCTCAGCCGCCGGGCGAAGACACAGATGCGCTCCCTCCTGCGCCGGCGCAGGAGGACGTGCTGGTCATCGACACCGAGGACCTGGCCGACCTTGACGATCAGCCCTTCCCGGCGGCGGAGGCCGGGTACTTCCCACCCGTGGATACGTCGCCGATGGGGATGTGGGCGGCGAAAAAGAAGGTCAAGCCGGGCCTGTTGTCGGGCGGCCTCGTCGGCTCCATGATGCTGCAGATGATCATCGCGGGTGCCGTGGGCGCCTTCCTGGCCTGGCTGATGGTTGAGCCCGGGCTCCGCTACAGTGAGTTGCACCGGGGCTTCGAGAGTCCTGGCCTGGGGGCGATGCTGGCCAACGTCACCTTCTTCGGGGCGGCCCTGGGCGGAATGATCGGCATGGCTCTGGGCGCGGTGGAGGGGCTGGTGGTCTCGGCCTGGGGACGCGCAGCCACTGGAGCGGCCCTGGGGCTGCTGATCGGCGGCGTCGGCGGAGCCCTTGGTGGCCTGGCCGGTCAGGCGATCTTCTCGATGCTTCTCAGCGGCGTCGGGCACAGTCCGGGCGCCGGCACCATGTTTCGCGTTGTCCTTGCGCGGGCCCTCGGCTGGGCTCTGGTTGGCGCCTGTGTTGGCCTTGGCCCGGGCGTGATGATGATGGTGCCCCGCAAGATACTCAATGGGCTGATTGGCGGGGCAGCCGGTGGTTTCCTCGGTGGCCTGCTCTTCGATCCGCTCGGGGCCGTTCTGATGGCCAGTGGCAGCTTCGTCGGCACGCCCTCGCGCTTTGTGGGCATCCTCGTGATGGGTATGGCCACCGGCGCAGGGATCGGTCTGGTCGAGGAGATCCGCAAGGAGGCCTGGCTGCTGATCGTTGGTGGACCCTTGACCGGCAAGCAGTTCATCCTCTACAAGCCGGTCACCTGGATCGGCAGCGCTCCGGGCATGGACCTTCCGCTGCTCAAGGACCGCACCCTGGCGCCCAAGCATTGCTCACTGGAGCAGGTAGGCGGCGGTCACGTCTTGCGCGATCTCTCCGGCGGTCGCACCGCGGTCAACGGCATGCCACCGACGGACCGGAGGCTCGTGGCTGGTGACGTCCTGCAACTGGGTAGCACTATGCTACAGTACCAGACGCGTCCCTTCGCCTCCGGCCCCTTGAGCTGATCTGCCTCAGGGCAGCGGCACCTGTCGCGACACTACGGTAACGTCCCTCGGACCGACTTCCAGGCTCAGCTCAGCGTACGCACCTGCCACGCGGAAGGGCACCTCGCGTCCGGTCATCTCGTCGCGGTACTGTGCACCGGGCTGGTACAGAACGCGGAGCAGCCCACCTCGCACGGTCCGGTAGTTCGTGTTGTACACCGTCCAGCAGGTCTTCCCCCGGCCATCGGCGCGCTCGGCGAACTCGTTGGCGTAGATGCCCTCCAGCAGCGTCGGCACCAGCGGACGCGGGTAGTCCCCGGAAAAGCAGCTCCGATTGTCGCGCAGCACCTTGTGGCTCCGGGCGATGTAGGCTCGGGCCTCCGGCGTGAACCACCGGTCGGCGATCCCCTCCAGCCACACGGCCTCGCCATTGAACAGGATGCGCCGCAGGGCCTCGGTGTTGCTCCCCAGTGGGTGATCACAGGTGATGATCTCGATGGTCTTGAAGGTCGGCATCGCGAATCGGTACAGGTTCACGTGACTGGGCGACCAGACATCGGACACCGAGGAGATGGCATAGGTGAAGCTGCCATCCTGGAACTGCGAGTTGACGTCGGTCGGGTTCTCCTCCGTGTAGAGCGCGCACTCCGGTCCCAGGGCCTCATGCACTCGCCGGGTCATCTCGCGCTCCCCGAGGATCGGTGTCGCGCCCAGAGGGTGGTCATGCGCCGGGTTGTAGCACAGGTGGTTGGTCGCGCTGAACCCGTACTCGTCGATGTAGAAACCGACCGCACCTGTCTGTGACTTCGCGCGGGCATAGGTGGCCGAGAGATAGTCCTGCCAGTCCTTCACCCAGGGGCAGATATTGTAGCTCGGGGCGAAGTAGGTGTAGGGCCGGCCCTTCTCGTCCAGGAGTTGCCAGTCCTTTCCGTGAGCCTTGCCCAGGTCCGAGGGCGGATCGACGAGGTAGCCCTCGATGTACAGGCCGACCGGAGTGCCGTCCTGCTTCACCTCCGCCACCGCTTTGTGGAGGGCCTCTGCACCGCCGAGATAGTCCCACGGCGCATAGTCTCCGCAGCGCCCGTGGACCGGGTCCCATCCCCAGTCGAACAGGTGCAGGTAGTCCACGCCGCCGAAGGCCTCGCGGTCCTGATCCACGACCTGCTTCACGTGCAGCGTCTTTGTCTGGGCATCGAACATGCCGCTCGGGTTGGGCGTGCCGAAATGCAGGAAGTGCTGGCGGAAGTTGAACACCTCACGGAACCACGCCTTCCGCGGCGTGGCCGGCGTGTACCACTCGGCGACCCACTGGCGGTAACGCTCAAGCTGCTCGTGCCAGTCTCCCTGCAGGCACCCGAGGCGAACCCAGGGCGTTCCTGTCTGGCGTTGACGCGTCGAGGCCAGGCGCCCGAGACCGGCAGAGGTGTCCCAGACCGCGAGGTCGCCTCCGTAGGGCGTCCACTCGACTGCCAGGCGCACACCCGTGTTGCCCTTCTGGAGTCGGTAGAACCGAGGCACCGCCTGCAGGTCCCTGGTCATCAGGTAGAGCCCTGTCCCCAGACGGGGCGCGAAGGTTCCCATGATTTGCAGCGGGTTCCCGGCGCCTGCGTAGGTCTCGCGCAGACCAATCGGGACGTTGCTGATGACCGCACCACGTCGGGGCATCCAGTACCAGGTGTCGTCGGGCTTGTCGCTGAAGCTCAGACCACCGACTTCGGGAAAAAAGAAGCGCGTCGTGAGCGGGTCACGACCGCCGGTATCGCAGTCGGCGCTGAGTGCCAGTTCGCCCGAGGTGTCCGGGCGCGGGTCTATCTTCACCGTGACGCGCACCGGCGGGTTCTGCTTGTCCCAGACCAGACTGATCTCCACGGGACCGGGCTGCGCTGCACTGCTCGGTCGCACGCTCTCGACGCGGAAGTCCTCGGAGGTGACCTTCTGGTCTCCCAGTTCGAGATGGAAGAGTGGCCCAGGTGTGATGCCCAGCAACGCGCCGGATCCGTCGTGGTTCTCGAGGCCGATCACCCGCAGACCCTCGGTGACGTCTAGCAGCAGGCTGAGCTTGCCGGCATCGAATCGCAAGCGGCCGCCCTCGCGTCGGAAGCCGGGTTCCTGGTCTCTTGCTGCCTTGCGCGGCGCGGCTGCCGCGGTCGGAGTGAGCATGCTCGCGCTGGTGGCAGGTCCCGGTTTGTCGCTGAGCGTTGCAGCCACGACTCCGAAGGCGGCGTTGCGCATTCCATCGCGAAGGGTCACAGTCTTCAGGGGCTTGGTCGGGTCAAGAGCCAGGGCATACACTGCCAGCCCAGGCGTGACCTGGTGAAGACCGGTCGGGAGGATCACCGGGAACTGCTCCTCGGAGCTCCCGTCCGCATAGGCGACACCGGCCACGAACCGCTCCACCTGTCGGATCGCCCTCAGGTTGCCTCCCCCGAAGGAAGGCTCTTCAACAGGCGGAAGCTTGGCGGCCAGTATCAGGTACAGCTCTGCAGCCTTGCCGTCGACAGGGACCTCGATGCTGCCCACGTCCTTGACGGGAGTCATCACCGCCGCATCGAGCCCGGAACGCAGGGAGAAGGGGATGCCCTGTGCAGTGATGCGCTCACCCTCGATCCAGCCTTCAAAGCCCAGACGAGTGGAGAGGCCCAGGCCCTCCTGGTTGCCCGGCGGTAGCGATACCGGACGCCAACCGGCGGCCTCGTTAGGCCAGCCCTGAGTGTAGGGGAAAACGTCCGCAAGGCGCACCGCCGGAACCCCCTCCATGAAGGTGATGCCGGCGATCTCAAGACTTGCGTCGGGCGCTGCCGCCTGCACCTGCACCGCTAAGGTGTTGATCGAGGCGACCGCAATCGCTGCCGAGGACACGTGCCACAGACCATCCGAGTTGAGGTCCCCGAACTGGACGAGGTACTGCTCCTCCGGCGCACGTCCACCGGCCTGGTTCGCTACATAGAGGGCGTAGTCGCTGGTCGCGCCGCCAACACCGCGAGCACGGTAGCGGAAGGCCACCCTTCGGGCACCGGTCACCGGCTCTGCCAGCGTACGCGACCACTTGCAGCCCATCCCGGCCTCCGGCACGGCGAAACGCAGGCCCTCTGGGGTCTTCTCGATGTGGCTATCGGGCGCGTAGTTGCCCAGCCATCCGGGCTGCGCTGTCCAGGAGGTCGGCTCATCCAGGGACACCGGCCAGCGCTGCCCCTCGCCCTGAGGTGGACGATAGCCCTCGGCATCCGTCGGCGGGGCATCGGTGAAGGCCAGCCAGTCCACCCACAACTCAGCTTTCGGAGCTCCGCCTGCCTGGCAGGCCAGAGCGACAGCCCGCACCGGAGCGACCGCGCCCGCCTCGGAGAGGTTGAGGGCACGGGTATGCCACTTACCGTCGGCCATCAGGTCGGTGTCGCGGATCAGCCGCAGTCCATCGCGGCCCTTCGAGGAGTCACCCAGCCACAGGAGGTAATCGACGCTGGAGGGATACCCCGTGGCCCGATACCGGATCACCAGCCAGGGCGCGAGCCCCGTCTCAATGTCGTCGAAGTCCTTGCGCCACTTCATCCCACGCCCTGAGGGCCCGGCGGTGAAGTGCCCGACTCCATCACTGACCTCCGCTTTGGCCTGGGGATCCGCTGCGCTTCCCATCCAGTCCGGACGCGCGGTCCAGCCCTCAAGGGTAGTGAAGTCGTCTCGCGCCTCCTCGTCAGAGGATGCCACGAGAGGCAACAAGGCCGCACAGAAAAGCGCTGTCGCGAGGAGTAGATAGTGACGGCTGTTCACGGGAGGGGCCTCCTGTCGATCGCTGGTCATGTCCACTCAGGTGATTCGTCCCGGCCTCTGGCTTACCCTCCGTGCACAAGGAAGGATTCGCCACGGCCGCTGCTCAACGTATGTATGAAGCGTTCATCTGGTCGTGATGGAGGCTAGACGATGAGGCTTGAGTTGCGAAGACTGTGGCTAGTGCTGCTGGCGCTCGTCGCAGCCACCTGCGCTGCAGATACGGTATCCGAGCGCATGGTTGCGCCCGGAGTGGCATACACGGCCTTGCGCCGAGAGGCCGGACCCTGGGAGATCCGCGTCCTGCGGGTCGCTCGCGACGAGAAGCGTGTCCGTCTGGAGACCGCCCTGGCTCAGGGCACCGTGAAGGGCGTGGAGGCACTCTCGGCCACCATCAAGCGCGAGACGCAGCCTGGAGACTATGTGGTCGCTGCAGTCAACGCCGACTTCTTCGTCATGGCGGGCAACCCGCTCGCAGGAACGCTCTGCGGTCTGACGCTCCGCCACGGGGAGCTGGTGATGACCGCCCGCAACCGTCCGGCGGCTGTGCTGATGGCCGACGGTACTCCCCGGATTGGCACCTTCAACACCACGGGGTCCCTGGAGACACCGGCCGGGACTGTCACAGTCGGCGGGGTCAATCAGGAGCCGCCGAAGGACAGTGTCAGCGTGTTCACGGCTCGCTACGGCTGGGTACAGACCTTGCCCTGTGTGGTCCTGAAAGGTGAGGGCCTGCCGCTGACGCCGACCGGTCAGTGGAAGGCAACCGTCACCGAGACGCCGGCGGCCGGGAGCAATCGCGTAGCCGCCGAAGGCGAGCTGATCCTCCGTGCTGCCGGCACTGCTCAGGACGCTCTGTCGCGGCTGAAGCCCGGCGACGCAGTGACGCTCAAGCTCGACACACCGGACCTTCCCGCCGGCGCCTCTGAAGCTGTGGGCGGCAGCACGGTTCTGGTACGTGACGGTCGCGTCCTCCCCGACCCGAAAGGCACCGATCCCAGGCACCCTCGTACAGCCTTCGGCTACAACAGCCGGGAGATTGCCCTCGTGACCGTCGACGGTCGGCAGACGGGCTGGAGCGTGGGCATGAGAATGGGGGAGCTGGCGTCACTGATGGCCGAGTTGGGATGCACCGACGCCGTGAACCTTGATGGCGGAGGGTCGACGACGGCCTGGGTCCGGGGAGAGGTGATGAACCGCCCGTCGGATGGGGGAGAGCGCCGCATCGCCGACTCGCTGCTGGTGCGGTCGCGCGTTCCCGTGGGGCCGGCAGTCCGCATCACCGTCGACCATGAGCGTATCACGGCACTGCCGGGGGCCAGGGTCCCGGTTCGCTACTGGCTCACGGACGAGGGCTACAACGCGGTGAAGATCGATCCAGCCCGGATGTCGCTGGAGGTCGTACCCCGGAGCTCCGGGGTCAGCGCCTCGCTGGCCGAGGGGGTCATCACCATCGGTCCCGCGACCGGCTCGGCGACGCTGCGGCTGCACTACCGGGGAGAGCATCACGTGGTGGCGAGAGTCGCGCTGGTCGTACTCCCAACCTGTGCGAGGCTCGAGGTTGAGCCGCCGATGGCCGAGCTCTGCACCGGTGAGACGGTTCGTTTCTGCGCCCAGGGCGTGACCGCGGAGGGAGAGCAAGTCTGGGTGCCGCAGGAACTCGTGCAGTGGCAGGCGGCAGGCAACGCCCTGCGAACCTCTGGCTTCGGCACCTTCACCGCACTTCGCGGCGGCATGACCGCTCCGGTGACGGCCCGTCTTGGAGAGGCCACAGGCACCGGCACGGTGCGCATCGCTCAGGAAGTGGCTGTGGAAGGCTTCGAGGGCACACCGCCTGTGCGCTTCTCGGTCTACCCGGAGAAGGGCTCGGTGACCGGGAAGGTAGAGCTACAGAAGGGGGATGCGGCGGCCGGACAGGGCCACTGCCGGATGACCTATGACCTGGGCAAGCCGGAGGGCACACGTGCAGCCTACGTGATGCTCGACAAGCCGATCCCGGGTGCCCTCAAGCTCAGTCTCTCGGCTCGCGCGAGTGGCCCGGCAAAGACCTGGCTGCGGGCGGCTGTGGTGGACGGCAACGGTACGCGGCAGCTGTTCTCCTTCAGCGAGGGACTGGCGCCTGCGAAGACCTGGCGGCAGCTCTCTGTGCGCCTTCCGGAGGGCATCAAGCAGCCTGTGACATGGCAGTCCGTGTACGTGGTGGCGACGACGGGGGATACGGGAGCCGGCTCTGTAGACGTGGACGACCTGCGCATCCTCAGCGGCGGTGACGGCCACTGAAGCCAGCGCGTTCTCTGAGAGGGAACAGGCGCTGTCGCACTGAGGCAAAGAGAAGGGAGACGCCGGCTGTGGGCCGTGCGTCTCCCTGCTTGCTTGCGGAACTCAGCTTCTGGCCGTAGGGTTACTGCCAGGCCTGCGAGATGGGCTTGTTGTAGTTGGGGCTACTCGTGGAGAGGTTGTAGATGAACTGGTTGTAGTTGATCCCGCTGAGCTTCTGCCACTTGACGTGGCCGTCCATGAACAGGGCGTTGATGCCCTCGTTGTGCAGGTCCGTGCGGGTGCTGGTGTTGCCGTAGGTGCCCTTGCCCAGACGGTCGTAGATGAAGGGACCGCTGTCGAGCCAGGGGTTGTTGGAGTCGACAACGTACACGGTGTTGCACTCGTCAGTGATAGCTGAGAGAGCTGCGCCAAGCACCGTCTGGTTCGCGCCGTAGCTGGATCGCCAGACAACGCCCGACTTGGTGTAGACCCAGCCGTTGGTGTTGCTCGGGCACAGCAGCATCTGCATGTTCTTGGTGTAGGGGGCCAGCGGCCAGCACCAGAAGTACTCGTCGCCGGAGTGCCAACTCACGTAGTATCCACCAGGCGTCTTTTCGTCGTAGTCCTGCTCATACATCTTGAAGGCCAGACCGATCTGCTTCTGGTTCGACTGGCAGCTCGCCTGACGAGCCTTCTCGCGCGCCCGTGCGAAGACCGGGAACAGGATGGCGGCAAGAATGGCAATGATGGCGATGACAACCAGCAGTTCAATGAGCGTAAAGCCCTTTCGTTTCAAAGCTAACAGCCTCCTTGCTGAGGTGGGCCGTCAGGAACGGCCCGCCTTGGCGACCATACGCCGCCAAGTGCCAGGAGGCATGATAGCACCCGCTACCGGATAGATCAATAGATACACAGTTACAGTTACGTATAGTATCCCGCTGAGTGGGCAGTCGGGTGCCTCGTCAGACATGAGCCTTCAGCCACTGGACTGTGCGCTCAAAGAGGTCCTGCTGATGGGGTACCTCGCCGAGGCCATGCCCCTCACGCGGGTAGATCACCAGTTCTGTCTCCACGCCGGCATGGCGCAGTCCCCAGTAGAGCTCGTAGCTCTGCGCGATCGGCACCCGCACGTCTTGCTCACCGTGCCAGATCAAGGTGGGCGTCGTCGCCTTCGTGACGAAGGTCATCGCGGACCTACTCCGGTACGCTTCCGGTTCGTCATAGGGTGCAGCGCCCAGGTACAACTCGAGAAAGGAAGGGGTGATGTCGGTCTGGCCATGGAAGGAGAACAGGTCGGTGAGGCCACAGCCGCAGATGGCCGCTTTGAAGCGGTTGGTCTGTGTGATGGACCAGGAGGTCAGGTAGCCGCCATAGCTGGCTCCGTAGACAGCCAGTCGTTCCGGGTCGGCGATACCACTGCCGATGAGTAGGTCCACGCCGGCCATGAGATCCTTGAAGTCGCCGTCTCCCCAGTCCTGGACATTGGCTCCTCCGAAGGCCGCGCCGTAGCCCTGTGAGCCACGCGGGTTAGGTGCCAGGACGACATAGCCCTCCGCCGCCAGGAGTTGCCGTGGAATCAGCCCAAGGTCTTGCCGGAACCGCCCATGGGGCCCACCGTGAATCATGAGAACCGTCGGGTAGCGCTGGCCGTGTCGGTACCCCGGCGGCAAGGTGACGAGTCCCTCGATCTCCAGTCCGCCCTCAGAGGGCCAGCGCACCAACTGCGTCCGCCCCAGCCGGAACTTGGAGACGCTCGCCGACTCCTGGGTCAACCGCGTCGCCGTAGTGGGCTCGAGACTGGAGCGCCACACCTCCTGCCCCTGATCCAGACTTTGCGCAAGGGCAAAGACCGTCTGGCCGTCTCGGCTGACCTGCAGGCCATCGAGGGCGACCGGCAGACCAGTTGCCACACGCTGGAGCTTGCCGGGCGAGTCGAGGCGTACAGTGCAAAGCACGGTGGTGGTCCCCTCGGCGACCATCAGCACCAGGCCGGAGCTGTCGGGAAGCCACTCGGCGGTCACCGCTGCGCCGACGATCTCCGGCGTCAGTCGCACCACCAGACCTTGAGACAGATCGACGGCCCAGGCTTCCGTGGCAAAGGCATTGTCGCGGGTGCCGCCGAGGACTGTGACCTGTCTCCCATCGGGCGACACTCGTAGCTGCCCGATCCAGCGGAACTGGTCGGAGAGCGTCGTGACCTCGCTGGAGCCCAGGTCCAGGACGCCCAGCTTCGGACGCATCATCAGCGAGTCCACGCGCGGCTCGTCGGTGAACAGCACAGCCGCCTTGCGACCGTCCGGCAGCCAGGCATACTCCCAGACGGCCACGCTCTCAGGTGACACGGCTTTGGGCTTGCCCGCGTCAGCTGACATCATCCACAACCGCTTGGGCCTGTCATCCAGCACAAAGCGCCGCGCGTCCTCACCCTTCTCCTTGCGGCGCTTCGTCTTGGCATCGTCGGGCTGCGGAGCGAGGAAGCTGAGCCGCTTCCCGTCGGGTGTGTAGCGCAGCGACTCCGGCGCGGTCTCGAGCTCGCCCAATCTGGAGGGCTCGCCACCTTCGCGGGGAAGCAGGAACACCTGCGGCGGACGGTCACGGTCGACCTTGCGGGTGAAGGCGAGGGTCTGGCCATCGGGCGACCACTGCGGCTGTCCATCCTCGACGCCCTGAGTGAGCGGCCGGGTCTTGGCACCGTAGGGCGTGACCGACCAAATGCTGGTGCCGCGGGTCTTCTCGCCCGGACGTCGCACGGCTCTGACGAAGGCCAGTAGCTCTCCCTCGGGGGAGAGCCTCAACTCGGAGAGTACCGGCAGATCGAGAGCTTCACGGATGGTTGCGAAACGCGGCTTCGTCTTCTTGGCCATCACTGTATCCCTCGCAATCAGGATTCGTCTACGTGAGGCTGTCGCAGTCTACTTCAACAGTGTTGTCTTCCTGGCGAAGCCCGGCAGCGTCTCAGCCACAGGCCTCAGAACTGGGCTAGTCAGGCTGAGACTGGGAGGCGAGCCAGTCCTCCGCCATGACGAGTGCAGCGTAGTGGTCGAGCGGCCCCGGTGGGACGATCATGCCACGCGGAATCAGCCTGCGCCAGCCTTGTGGTGGATGGTCCTGCAGGTAGCGCTCCCTGGCGCGGAGTGTGGTGTTGTGCTCGGGTACGACGTGAAGGGGTGCCTCGATCCCCAGGGCCTGCAACTCGCCGATCACCGCTCGATGGGTCGTCCGATCGCCGACGAGCAAAGCGGCAAGGGGCCTGCCCTGCACAAGCTGCGAGACCGTCGCCGCCAGTTCACTTCGGGCGACAACGGCCATCTCGAGGACGCGGCCGGATTCAGTGAGGAGGGCGAGACCGCACTTCGCGCTTCCGGGGTCAACGGCCAGCAGGAGCCTGTCGGGCTCGGGGTCTGTCATGGGCGGCTCAGTTGCGACACGTCCAGGCGAACCAGCATCGGCTGGTCTCCCGGTGACGCGACCGGCGTGTCCTTGAGCACCACGACGTTAACGCGAGCTGGACCATTGATGGCCAGTAGCTTGTCGAGCGCCGAGAGCAATTCCTCCGCGGGCACCTCGCCATAGCGTCCGGACTTGGGGCTCGGGAGCATTCCTCGGTCGGCGGCGACCCGGCGCATGGCTGTGACCGTCTGCCACAGCTCGCGGAACACGTAGGCGCGGGGCAGACTCCCATCGACTTCCGAGGAAAGGACCGTCTCGCCGGCCTGGAAGACGGTGCGATTCGGCGCCACCCAGAACTCGGCCGTCATCTGCTCAGCCTGGCGCTTGAAGGCGCGTCCCCAGGCTCGGACGATCACCACGTAGGTGGGCGCTGCGCCGCTGCGGATGTTCTCCGCCACCTCGCGAACGATATCCGCCTCGGTGGCACGGCTGGGAGGAAGACCCGGCGGGATGGGCGAGAGGACGCGGACCGCTCGCAGGTTCGGCCCGACAGCGATCCCCTGACGAACAGCGGCGGCACTCGCGAAGTTCAGAAGCTCATAGAGGATGGTCTCGAGTTGCTGCTCGCTGCGGTCGGCCTCGACGATGGCCCGAATGAGCTCCTCGCCGGGCTCGTAGGCCACGTCCTGGCCCACCATCGCGCTCAAGGCGATCTTGTAGCGGGCGAGGCTCTCCTCGGTCTCGGCAAGCTGATCGGAGAGCTCCGTCAGATGAGCCTGGGCCTGCTCGACCTCGCGGTGCACCTTGTCGGCCGTCTGCAGTTCAGCAACGGCGCTCTGCAGCAGTTTCTGCTTGTCGGCAAGGTCGGTCTTGGCGGCCTCGAGTTGGGTCTTCGCCTCAAGGGTGTCGGACTGGGCACGGGCAAGATCGGTACGGGCGCCGGCCAGGTCGCTCTTGGACCTGGCCAGTTCGGTGTTGGCGCGAGTGACCTCGATCTTGGCGGTGCCAAGGTCGCGCCGGGCTGTCGCCAGTCCGCTTCGGGCCACCACAAGCTGGGTGCGAGCTTTGCCCAGAGAGGTGCGGGCAAGCTGAAGGCTGCCCTGGGTGTTGTGCAGTACAGTCTGGACTGAGGCGAGGGTCTTCTGACTGGCGGCGAGCTGCTCCTCGGCCTTGAGACGGCTGAGGTTGGCAGTACGGGCGCGGTCACGTTCCGAGCGCGCCTCCTGCTGGGTACGGCGGACCTCGGCCTGCAACTGGGGAAGACGCTGGGAGAGAGAGGAGGCCTGCTGGCGGAGATCGTCGATGCGCAGGACGGCGTCGCGGGCGTCCTGGCTGACCGCCATTGCGAACAGTAGACCGGCCAGAGGGAGCAGAGCGCCTACCGCAGCACCAACCGCGCGTGCCGTCGTGCGCGGACGCAACCCGAACAAGGAGCGCCGACTCTTGCCCAGGCGATAGCCGATTACGTCGCCAGCCCAGGCGATCAGCGCCCCCATGACGGGAAGCAGCACAAAGGCGATTACGAGGTTTGAAAACATGGCCGCCCACTGCCATCCGACGACGTTGCGATATCGAACCTCCGTCAGCGGCTTGCGTCGATCAGCAGTCCGAGACCGGCTCCGAGGAGGACGATGTTCGGAAGCCACGCGGCCAGCACCGGCGACATTGCACCTTGCTGACCGAAGGCTTGCAGGAAGTTGAAGATGATGTAGTACACGAACACCAGCGCCAGGGAGATGCCGAAGCCGATGCCGGTGGTGGCACGCTGCGGCCTCATCCCCAGCGGGAAGCCGAGAACCGCAAAGCAAAGCGCGGCCCAGGGCGTCGCAATACGGATATGGTAGTGCTGCGTCAGCCAGAGGGCGCGTTTGAGCTGTTGACTCCCAGGCTTTGCGTCGGGCATCAGCTTCGCGACCTCGGCCTTGAGCTGCGCCAGGGTGTACTCCTCGGGCCGACGCTCCGATCTGCGCCCGATATCCTCCGGTGTGCGGCCGATGTCACACATCACTTCCCGCAGACGGTCCTCACGGTAGCCCTTGCCCGTGTACTGGCGATGGACCACGTTCACCAGCTTCCACTGGGTGCCGACCCATACCGCGCGTTCAGCCGAGAACACCTGAGCGAGCTTCCCGTTGCGGAACTCGTTGATGGTAATGCCCAGCAGTTCGCGCTTCTCCGGGTTCAGCTTCAGGACGATGATGGCACGTTCCGGTGTGCCCTCTTCGGGGAGGAAGTAGGAGATCGGTTTCTCGATCTTCTTCTGTTTGCTCAGAAAGTCCTGCAGCATGTTGCCGGCCGTGCTGTTGCACAGGGGAGACAGTGCCTCGTCGAAGGCGAAGGTAGCTATGGCTACGATGAGGCCGCAGACCATGACCGTGATGGCCATCCGTACAAGGCTCACACCCCCGGCGCGCATCGCCACCAGTTCACCATGGTTTGACAAGGCGCCGGCGGCCATCAGCGCAGCGAAGACCGTGGCCATGGGCATCGTCAGGGCCACAACCATTGGCACGTGGAGGAAGAAGTACTTGACGGCCAGGCCCACCGGCACGCCATCACGGACGACGAGTGAGACGGCATAGGAGATCTCGCTGACGCCCAGCAGAATCGCTGTGAAAGCGCCGACGCCGACGAAGAAGGGGCCCACGAAGTGGGCGGCGATGTAGCGGTCAATGATCTTCATTCAGTTGCTTCCTACGACGGTCTCGGCGCTGCGCTCGGCTCACATCTGGAACCGCTCACCCAGATAGAACTCCCGGGCAATCGGATCGTTGGGAAGATCCTCGGACTTACCCTGGGTGCGGATCTGGCCTTCGGACATGATGTACGCGCGGTCGGTGATCCCGAGGGTCTCGCGAACGTTGTGGTCGGTGATGAGAATGCCAATATCCTCCTGGCGCAGATGCACCACGATGTCCTGGATGTCGGCGATGGCGATGGGGTCAACGCCGGTGAAAGGCTCATCGAGGAGGATGAAGGACGGATTGGTGCACATGGTGCGGGCGATCTCCACGCGGCGACGCTCGCCACCGGAGAGCACGACGCCCGTGGAGTCTGCCAGGTGCAGCAGCCCCAGCTTACCCAGCAGGCTATCGGCGCGAGCCATGCGCTCCGCCTTCGACAGGTTCTGCAGCTCCAGGATCAGCAGCAGGTTCTCCCGGACAGTCAGCCGCCGGAAGACAGAGGGCTCCTGCGCCAGGTAGCCGAGTCCACGTCGGCAGCGCAGGTGCATGGGCAGGCTGGCGAGATCGACATTGTCCAGCAGGACCTTGCCGCCCTCAGACTGCACCAGGCCAAGGATCATGTAGAACGTGGTGGTCTTGCCTGCGCCATTGGGGCCCAGCAGGCCGACGATCTCGCCGCGGTCGACGTGGAGATCGACGCCCTTGACGACCTGTCGTCCACGGTAGGTTTTCCTGAGGCCTTCAGCTATCAGTGCCATGATGGGTTTCCGTCGGTGCCGGGCAGCCCGTCGGGAGCTACTGCCCCTTGGGTTGTCCGCCTTCTTGAGGTGCTGCGAACTCGGCTTCGATGCGGCCCTTCGAGACCTCGACGGTGAAGTCGGCCAGGTTGATCGTGACGGTCTCGCCACTGAAGGTAGCCGGTCCGGTCTCGGGCTCGGCCGGGATCGAGGTCATCTGTCCCTGGGCACCGCCGGTAAGGGTGATGGTCTTGGCGACGCCGGTGAAGGTGGCCTGGCCCTTGCAGCTAGCGACGATACGACGCTGGACGCCTGATTCGTCGGCGCGGACGGTCACGTCAAAGGACACGGGTCCGGAGGCGACGATCTCGCTGATCTGGGTGCCACCCTTGCCCACCTTGCCGAGCATCTTCGGTGCGGTCAACATGGCCTTGTCGGGGCCGGCGACGTCAACCCGGCAGTTGCCGTTGAAGTCCCAGGTGTTGGCCTTCCAGTTGTACTTCATCACGTCGGCCGTCACCACTGCCTGCTGCGTCTTCATCTCCTGGGCCGCCATGACTGCAACGGCTGCGAGGAGAAGGCAACCGGCGGTGAAGGCGGCTACCATCAGATGCCATCGTCTCATGCTCAACACACTCCGATCCTGTGTGGTCATACTCCCTTGCGTCAACGAGCTATCTGCGGATCCTTGTCGTCAGACGTGCACCACCCGAGAGTGTGGCGGTCGATGCCTCGCCGTCGACCACGAGGCGGCGCCCGGTTGCCGTGAAGCCGTTGCCGGTCAGGGCCACGTCGCCGGACAGTCGGGCTTGCTGGCTTAGCTTGCCGAAGAGTGCATCGCCGGCACGAGCGCTCAGGTCGCCCCGACTGACTCTCACGGCGTTCGTGAGATGGACTTGCTGAGCCTCGGCATTGACGTGCACCGTATCGGCCCGGGCGACATAGTCACCGCGCTGCAGTCGTGCGCCGCCCGTCAGTGTGGCCTCACGGGTCGTCAGGTGTGCCACAGCCCTGCCGGCCGTCACGTGGTAGTCCTGGTACCCCAGGGCGACCGCGCCAACCAGGGTCACTTCGCGCCCCTGGCGGTCGAAGCCAAGGTCCTTGGACTTAAGGTCGTAGTCCCCCAGCCTTGCGATGACAGGCCCCGAAGCGTGGAGGTGCTCGGCCGCCATGTCATACACGACCTGCGAGGCCTGGAAGGCAAAGGCTTCTCTGGTGCTCTCTGCCTTCACGCCCTTCGTCAGGGTCACGAGCTTGGCATGGTAGTCGGCGACGAATTCGGGAGCCACGAGCTGCATCTGGGCGCCATCGGCCCGGGTCAGCTCCCAGGTCACGTTCTGACCACGAGCCACCATTTGCTCGCGGTCGAAGTCCATCTTGCCGGAGCTTTTGATCTGCCAGCGCAGGTTGCCCTTCTCGTCACGGTCAGTGGCCTCCAGGCCGCTGATCTTGAGACCGGCCTGATCCGGGGCCGTCCTGGCGGCAGAGGGTGCCGTGGTCTGCACCTTCGAGCGATCCGGGTTGCGCGAAGCGACGATGCCGACCACAAGGGCCACTGCGACCATGAGAACGGCGATCAGGGCGCCGTACCGGAACCTGAACTTCATACACCCGCCGCCTTTGCACGGTCGACGCGCTGTGCTTGTCCTGTCACTGCCCACGTCCTCGTCAGTCGGTGAAGCGGAACCTGAGTATCGTCCAGAGGGCTGCGAATCCGTCGCGCCAGCCGATCTTCTTGCCTTCGTGTACGCTGCGCGGGTAGTAGTGGACCGGGATCTCCACGACTCGCTGCCCGGCGCGCCGAGCACCTTTGAGGAACTTGGCGGCCAGTTCGAAATCCAGGTCAAAGCTCTCGCAGCGCAAGGTCAGGCCCTGCAGCACCTCGCGACGTGCCAGTTTGTAGCAACTTGCGCTGTCGGTCAACCCCTTGCCGAAGAGCAGGGCGAACCAGACGTTGATGGCCTGTCGCCCAAGGCTGAAGATGCTGACCGGAAGCTGCTTCCCCTCCCGCCGCAGACCCAGAACGCGCGAGCCCATGACGGCATAGACGCCCTCCTGCTCAGCGGCCTCCAGAAGCGGGAGGTAGTCCTGCGGGTCGTACTCCAGGTCAGCGTCCTGGATGATGAGGAAGTCGCCCTGAGCGGCTGCGATCCCCTTTTTGACAGAATTGCCCTTGCGCATGTTGCGGGTCTGCAAGATGACCCGCACACCGGGAGCCTCGAGAGCCTGGATCTTCTCGCGCGTCCCGTCGGTGGAGCAGTTGTCGATGAGGAGGATCTCCTTGTCCACTGGAACGGCCTGGACCCGGGCGACGATCTCCTCGATCGTGTCAATCTCGTTGTATGCCGGCATCACCACGGACAGTTTCATGCTGGTGTAGTCCTTGCCCTCCGGTCAGTCCTTCTCAGGTTCGGACCAGGTCTGCCACGGGGCATGCCCGCTCTCCCACATCTGGTTCAACGCCAGGTTGTCCTTATAGGTATCCATGGCGGTCCAGAAACCCTCGTGCTGGTAGGCCATCAACTCACCCGCCGCCGCGAGGCGTGGCAGGCAGTTGGACTCGAGTGTGTCGTCCTGTTCAAGCAGATCGAGGACCTCGCGCCGGAACACGAAGAAGCCGCCATTCACCCAGCCCTGCAGGGGCGGTTTCTCACGCAGGCCGGTCACACGGCCTCCGTCATCGAGGTCCAGGTGTCCCCACTGGGAGCAGACGCGTACTGCGGTGACCGTGGCGACCTTCCCGTGGGCCCGGTGGAAGTCGACCAGGGCCTGCGGGTTGATGTCCGCCAGGCCGTCTCCGTAGGTGGCCACGAAGTCAGGCTCGTCTTCGAGGTACTTGCGGGCGCGTCGCAGGCGTTCGCCCTTCTCGGTATCTGTCCCGGTGGGGCACAGGGTCACCCTCCAGGGGTTGTCGCGTCGCGCGAGGATCTCCACCTCGTGGAGCCCTGCCCTGCCGCCGCTCACCTCGACATCTGCATTCAGGTAGGGCGCATGGTGGATGAAGTAGTCGGCGATGAGGTCACCACGGTATCCCAGGAGCAGCAGGAAGTCGTTCATCCCGGCGGCCATGAACATGCGCATGATGTGCCACACGATCGGCCGGTCCCCGACCTGGAACAGCGCTTTCGGGATTGCCGACTCCTCGGCCGACAGCCGCGTGCCTCTTCCGCCGACGAACAGCGCCACCTTCAACTCATGGACCTCCCGTGCCTCGGATCTACAGCAGACCCGGTGGCATGAGACTGTAGCTGCCGGCCACGTGCGCCCAGATCGCCCAGACGCTGAGGGCCGCCAGCAGAAGGGTCAGCAAGAGCGCAGGCCAGGGCGACGACTTCCCGCGGGCAAGCCCATAGAGCCCGGCAGCCAGAATCGCAGCGCCGACGGCGCTCGCACCCAGGAAGTAGCGCGCCTGTGCCTGGTAGAATACCGTATTGAACCGCAAGAAGGTAGCCAGGGTCAAGAAAAGCAGCAGAATCGCCGCTCCCCAGCAGCGGGTTCGGGCTGCAGACAGATCATCAGCCTCGACCGGCCGGGCAGCGCGGAACCGCCACCACTCCACGGCAAGCCCCACTACCGCGAGAGCTTCCAGAGCGTAGCCGATTCTGTAGAACGCCAGCGGCATGTAGATAGTTGCCTGGCCGAACACGCCCCAGAGGCTCATCTGGGCCTGGTAGGCTACGAGGGTCCAGTAGCCGCCCCAGGTCATCCCGTGACTGAGGAAGTACTCGGGAGTGGCTCGGTCCTTGAGAAAGATCTGCTGGAAGATTCCCATGGCCAGCGGGTCGCCATAGAGCACCAGGTTGCGGACCACCCACCATCCCCAGATCAGTCCCGTGACGAGGAGCATCAGGGCGGTGTTGGCGATCCAGGACCCCGAGTGCGCGGTGGAGTCCGGCGACCGGCTGCCCTTGGTGAGGCTTCCGCTCACTGCAGCCAGCACCGCCAGCGGTATGAGCACGATGCCCGTGGACTTGCTCAGGAGCGCGAGGCCCAGACAGATGCCCAGATAGACCGACCGCCGGGGAGTGATGCCCTCGTGAAGGGCCTTGAGGAGCTGCCACAGGGTAAGGGTGGCCCACAGCTCAAACATCGGGTCGTTGCTCACCGAGGAGAGGATGAACAACCGGCCGGGGAGGAAGGCGAGAGCGGCTACTGCCGCCAGACGCGGCCAGAAAGCCTCACCCAAGAGATAGCGCAGAGCCTGCCAGGCGGCCAGCAAGGTGCCGACCCCGAGCAGAGCGCTCCACAGACGGGCCAGGAGAAGCCCGTGCGAACCGCCCAGCCAGGCGCACCACAGAGCGCTCAGGTAGTACAAGGGCGGCTGGTGGGCCTCGTAGTTCGCAGTGCCGGAGGCAAAGGTGGGCAGGCCCTTGCCCGAAGCGAGTTCGACGATGTAGGCCCAATGGGCCGGCTCATCTGGAGGCACGAGTTTCGGCGCCTGCGCCGGGTCCGTGGGGACGACCACCGCTGCCCCCAGGGCGAGAAGCAGGTACAGACCAATCAGGATGGCCAGAGCATATCTCGGGCCGTCGATGGGCGGCTCAGGGCTCTTTGAAGGAGCCAGGGGCTTCTGTTTGGCTTTGGACTTCTTCATAGCTAACCTTGCACTAAGGACTCTTAAGGACCTGTCACCAGATGTCAGGTACGAGGTGCAGAAGGCTGGTTGCCCGGTCTGCGTGAAGCCTGCCGGGCGACCTGCGGTTGACTTCGCTGCGGCAGCTTCGTATCATTCGGAGGGTGATCGTGAATGAGCAAACTGATTGGGATCGTCGGCGGAATGGGCCCGAAGGCCGGCGAGAACCTGCACGCCAAGATCCTCTTGAATACGCGCGCCGTCTCGGACAGCGACCATTTGCAGGTGCTCTTGTACACAAATCCGGCGATTCCGGACCGCAACGCCTTCCTGCGCGGTGAGGTTGAAGAGAACCCCGCCTACGAGATCCTGCGGTCGCTGCAGCTCCTGTATGGGTCCGGGGCCCGGGTGCTGTGCGTGCCCTGCAACACGGCTCACGCGCCGGCCATCTGGGAGGTCGTGGAGGCCGGGATGCCGGAGCGAGCACGGGACGCCGAGCTGCTCAACATCGTGAGTCTGACCGTGGGCCACCTGGTCCGGACCTTCCCCAGCGTTTCGCACGTGGGGATTCTTGCCACGACCGGGACCATTGCCGCCGGTGTATACCAGACGGCTTTGTCCCATCACAACGTCCGCCCGGTCGTGCCCAAGGAGACCACCCAGCGCAACGTTCAGGAAGCCGTCTTCCACCCGGAGTGGGGCGTGAAGGCGCAATCGTCACCGGTGAGCCAGATCGCGGTCGATGCCCTGCGCGCGGCCGCCGTTCGGATGATTGCTGATGGGGCGGAAGCTGTGATCCTGGGCTGCACCGAGATCCCCCTTGCCCTGACAGAGGCCGACCTCAAGGGCTTTCCACTGATCGACGCAACTGCCGTCCTCGCCCGGGAGGCCATACGCCGTGCGGCCGGGGAGGACAAGCTCATCAGCCGCCGGCGGTAGGGGTCAAGGCTCCGGCCAGGACGTCTCAAGAGAAGGCGCGGGAGCGGCCCGAACCAACGGACGCTGCACGCCGGGATACGTAACCTGTCTTGACATATAACCTACCTTGTGCCTAAATTCACAATACAAGAGAGGCTTGCGGCGACACCATTGTACCACCCGGTCACAAGGATCGGGAAGAAGGACCTCAGAAGAGACGGCGCAGGGAGCGGCACGGGTTGCCGCCTGAGAGTGGAGCGCCCGGACTGAGGGAGGAGCGTGTCATGACTGAAGAGACCGCTGCGTCTGCCGAGACAACCGGGATTGGCGCACAGCCGGCCCCGGCCCTCGACCTGTCCGAGGAAGAGATCGCCACACTGATCGCCTCCGAAGGTGAGGCGGCGCAGGACTTGCGCCGTCGTGCCGACGAGGTCCGTGCGGCGACGGTCGGCGATGAGGTCTTCTTGCGCGGCATTGTGGAGTTCTCCAGCCACTGCCGCTGCCACTGCCAGTACTGCGGCCTGCGAGCCGACAACGAGGAACTCGATCGGTACCGCCTGACTCCGGAGGAGATCGTTGCTGCAGCGGAGACCATCACGGAGCTGGGACTGGGCACAGTGGTCCTTCAGTCGGGCGAGGATGAGTGGTGGACAGCGGAGGAGTTGGCACAGGTCATTGCGGCGATTCGGTCGCGCACTCCGCTGGCCGTTACCCTGTCGGTGGGCGAGAGGGAGGCCTGGGAGTACCGACTGTGGCACCAGGCCGGAGCCGACCGCTATCTGCTCAAGCAAGAGACGGTGGATCCGGTAGTGTATGCTGAGATGCACCCTGGTGCGCTGCGGGAGAACCGGATTCGGTGCCTGGAGACCTTGCGGGAGATTGGCTACCAGATTGGCTCGGGGTGCCTTGTGGGGCTGCCGGGGCAGACGCCGGCGATGCTGGCTCGTGAGCTTGTGTTCATGAAGGACCTGGGGGTGCACATGGCGGGGATTGGTCCCCTGGTTCCGCACCCTCATACGCCGCTGGCTGACCTTCCGAGTGGGTCGGCGGAGAAGACGCTGAACATGATGGCGCTGCTGCGCCTGCTGGTGCCGGACGTGATGCTTGCGGCGACGACGGCCCTGGAGACGCTGATGCCCGGCGGCCGCCTCGCGGCCCTCCGGTCGGGAGCGAATGTCATCATGCCGAACATCACGCCGCGGCAGTACGCTGCCGCCTACGAGATCTACCCCGGGAAGAAGGCGCCGGGGATTGCCGTGACTGCCGAGGTGGAGCGGGTACGCCAGGTGATTCAGGAAGCCGGTCGAGTTGCCTCCAGCGGTCCGGGCCACAGTCCCCGGCTGAGCGGCGCTTGCGGGCAGGCCTGATCCAGCAGGACTCACACAGGTGGTATGCCACCCGGACGAGGCTTTGCCATGTACCGAAGAGAGCACGATCTGATAGGGGAGTTGGAGATCCCGGCGGAGGCCTACTGGGGGATTCACACAGCCCGGGCGGTGACCAACTTCCCACTGATAGGGCAGCCGGTGCATCCGGAGCTGATCACGGCGCTGGCACTGGTGAAGAAGGCCTGTGCGCTGGCCAATGTGAAGGCCGGGGTCCTGGAGGAGCGGATCGGCAAGGCCATCGTTCAGGCCTGCGAGGAGATTGCCGGGAGTGAGGAGCAGCCGCCGGCGCTGCGAGACCAGTTCCCGGTGGATGCGCTTCAGGGCGGAGCGGGGACCTCGACGAACATGAACATGAATGAGGTGGTGGCGAACCGAGCCATCGAGATTCTCGGCGGCACCAGGGGCGACTATTCCCTCGTTCACCCCAACGACCATGTGAACCTCTCGCAGTCGACGAATGACGTATTCCCGACGGCGGTGAAAGTGGCGGCCCTGCGGCTGATGCGCAAGTCAGCGCAGGCGATGAGCGAACTGCAGGGAGCCCTGCAGAAGCAGGAAGCGAAGTACGCTTCGGTGCTGAAGCTGGGACGCACCGAGATGCAGGATGCAGTGCCGATAACAGTGGGGCAAAGCTTCGCTGCCTGGGCGCAGGCGATTCAGCGCGACTGGTGGCGGCTGTACAAGATGGAGGAGCGGCTGCGCCAGGTGAACCTCGGTGGGACGGCGATTGGGACTGGGTTGAACGCGCCCCTGCGGTACGTGTATGGCGCGACGGAGATCCTGCGCGAGCTGACCGGGCTCGGACTTGCCCGGGCGGAGAACCTGATCGACGCGACCCAGAACTGCGACCTGTTCGTCGAAGTGTCCGGGTGTGTGAAGACGGCGGCGGTGGACCTGAGCAAGATTGCCGCCGACCTGCGACTGCTCTCCTCCGGTCCACGGGGCGGCTTCGGCGAGTTGCGACTTCCACCACGGCAAGCGGGCTCCTCGATCATGCCCGGCAAGGTCAACCCGGTCATCACGGAGGCGGTGACCCAGTGCTCGCTGATGGTCATGGCGCACGACCAGGCGATCACTCTCGCGGCCGCCGGAGGGCAACTGGAGCTGAATGCCTTCGTGCCGCTCATCTGCCACAGCCTGCTGGAGTCGCTGGACCTGGTGACGCGGAGCGCGACGATCCTCAAAGACTTCTGCATTGCCGAGGTCGAAGTCGATGAGGAGCGGTGTCGACAGTTGCTGGAGAACAGTGCAGCGCTGGCGACGGCGCTGGTTCCGTATATTGGTTATGACAAGGCGACCGAGATTGCACGGCGAGCGGTTGCCGGTGAAGGCTCGGTACCTGAGCTCGTGCTGAAGGAAGGGCTGCTGACGCAAGAGCAGCTCGCGGCGATGATCCATCCCGAACAGCTTACAACGCCGGGCGTGGCGGGCGACAAGGCCAGACGTTAGGGCATATCGGTCACGCTCGGGATGTTCGTGAGAGCCATATTCTGAGAAAGCGGTGAAGGGCCTAGACCCCGCATCGATCATGACGAACCTGAACCAGACACCCTCCGGCGACCGGTTGCACATTGCGATCTTCGGCCGCCGCAACGCCGGCAAGTCGAGCCTCATCAACGCGCTCACCCGTCAGGAAGCGGCGATCGTCTCGGCCGTGCCGGGCACGACGACCGACCCGGTGCGCAAGTCGATGGAGATCGTGCCCATCGGTCCCTGCGTGCTGATTGACACCGCCGGGATCGACGACGTGGGCGAACTGGGTGAGAAGCGCATCGAGAAGACGATGCGCGTGCTCGACCAGACGAACCTGGCCTTGCTCCTGCTGGATGCCGAGCAGGGCATCGATGGCTATGAGCAGGACCTTCTGGAGCAGTTCCGCCAGCGGGGAACGGCCACCATCGCCGTCGCCAACAAGATCGACGTGAACCCGGACATCTCGTCTGCCAAGGCCTGGGCCCGGGAGCGCAAGCTGCCCTTCGCCGCCGTGAGCGCGATGACGGGCGCCGGTGTGGAGGAGCTCAAGCGGGTCATGATCGATGTGGCCCCCGACGACTTCCTCGAACCGGCGATCATCGGTGACTTGCTGAACCCCGGCGAGGTGGCGGTGCTGGTCATTCCGGTGGACAAGGCTGCGCCGAAGGGACGGCTCATTCTGCCGCAGGTCATGACGCTGCGCGATGTCATCGACCACGACGCCTATGCGATTGTGGTGAAGGAGCGGGAGCTGCGAGCGGCCATTGAGAACCTGCAGGCGCGGCCCAAGATCGTGGTCACGGACTCGCAGGCGGTCCTGAAAGCCTCGGCGGACACCCCGCGAGACGTCATGTTCACGAGCTTCAGCATCCTGTTCGCGCGCTACAAGGGCGACCTGGAAGTGATGGCACGAGGTGCGAAGGCGCTGCGGCAGATCAAGCCCGGTGCGAAGGTTCTGATCGCGGAAGCCTGCACCCACCACCAGGTTCCGGACGACATCGGCACGGTGCAGATTCCGCGCTGGCTTCGGCAGTACGCCGGTGGCGAGATCCAGTTCGACTATGTGTCCGGCGGAGACTTCGCGGCGAACCTGGAGGAGTACGACCTGATCGTCCACTGCGGGGCGTGCATGCTGAACCGCAAGGAGATGCTGGCGCGACTGCGGCGGGCAGAGGAGGCCGGTGTCCCGATCATCAACTACGGCGTGTTCCTGGCCTTCGTCCACGGCGTCCTCGATCGGGCTCTGGAGCCCTTCCCCCTGGCGCGAATGGCGTACGAGGAGGACTGACGGGCGAACCGTCGAGACAAGGTGAGCTGAGAGACGGGCAGGGCTGTGCCGCCGAGAAGGTGGCAGCAATCCTGCCCGTTTTCGTGCCGGGATGCTGAGGGAGCGCAGGTGTCTGCGGGACAGGGCGGGAACTGAGGAGCATGCCCGGATGGCGTGAATCCTCGACCGGGCTGGAAGGGGTCGACGCGTATGTGGCTGCTCCTAGGTCTACTGACGACGGCAAGCTGGGCCCAGACGGTGGTCATGAGCTACGACTTCGAGCAGGCGAGCCAACAGTCGCCTCCGCCGGGATGGTCGATGTGGGGCGCCGAGCAGTACAAGACGCCGGCCAACTACACCCGGGACACGACCAATCCCCAGGCCGGCCAGGCGTGCTTCCGCATCTACCATCCAGCCGGGACGGCAGGCTACGTGGTGTCCTCGCCGGAGACCGCCCTGCGGCCGAAGCGAGGCATGATCTACCGGGTCAGCTTCTGGGCGCGGACGGACAAGCCGGGACCGTCGCTGTTCTACCTCACCGGCTACGAGAGCATCAGGCCCTTCGTCGATGGGCCCAGCCCGGGTTCGCTGACGATCAACGCGACGACGCAGTGGCAGGAGTTCAGCCTGGAGGTCCGTGAAGGCCTCGACTTCCCGGCGGACCGCAGCTCCTACGTGCTGCTCACCTTCAACGCGACTCGAGACATGGCGCTGGAGAAGACGCTGTGGATCGACAACATCGTGGTGACCGAACGTGCCGACCCGGAACCGGTGCGGCTTGTGGATGAGAGCAAGCTGACCTATGCGCCCCTGCAGCACCGACTGAAACCGGGAGACAGCCTGGAGCTGACGCTTGATACCACCCAGCGCCTGCGAGAAGCTGCGAGCAACTGCGCCGGTGTGTCCTTCCACCGCGTGTGCGGCTTCACAGGGCACCCCTACGACCGGCAGGGGAAGTACACACTGCCTGAGGGGACTGAGACGGCGATCCGTGAGATGCACCTGCCCATGACGCGGTTCTATGGTGTGGGTGACGAGCCCTTCGGCGTCGAGGCGGGCATCGACAAGGTGGCGGAAGTCTGCGGAAAGGTGGGCATTCCGCAGGAGACCGTGGTGCTGGAGTTCGAGACCCAGGGGGCCTCGACGAAGATCGCGCCGGAGGTCTGGGCCCAGGGCGTGCGGCACTCGGTGCAGGCCGGGTACAAGTTCCACTACTGGGAGATCTCGAATGAACCCTACAGCGGGCAGTGGGGCAGCGGCGGCGCCTTTGCCACGGCTGATGACTACGTGGCGCATGTGAAGGCCGTCAGTGCGGCGATCCGTGCGGCCGACCCACTGGCGAGGATCGGAGTCGGCATCAACTCCTCGAGTACCCGGTGGGGCAACTACGTGCTCTCGCAGACCGCGGGCTGCTATGACTTCGTGGCGGCGCACCACTACTCCTCGGGCAACGTGACGAGGCGTGCCTTCGAGGACGTCGTGCTGACGGACAACTTCCGCAAGCTGGACCAGGTGCTGCGACTGAACGAACTCATCGCGACGTACAACCCCGGGCGCGACGCCTACCAGTACGACACCGAGTGGGGTGTGCACAGCGCCGGTCCTCAGGGCGAACGGGCAGACAACGTCGATCACAATGGGAACATCTGGGGGACGGTGCATCGCGCTGTGCGGCTCATCTACTACACCTGTGAGGCGCTGCTGCGCGGTGCGAGCTCCTGGCAGATGCTGTCGGGAGTAGGCGGCCAGGGCTTCGGCGTGCTGTTCCCCAGCCGTCCGGACAGCCGGTCGCTGATCTACTGGCTGTACTACTACTTCAACCGTCACGTGGGCAAGTGGGCGCTGGAGCTGACGGGGACGGCGCCGTGGTACACGCCGCCTGCCAGCGAGGACACCAGCGGCCGCTTCTCGGGGCCACA
Organism: Armatimonadia bacterium; assembly: GCA_039679385.1. Taxonomy (NCBI): domain Bacteria; kingdom Bacillati; phylum Armatimonadota; class Armatimonadia; species Armatimonadia bacterium. The sequence goes on from JBDKVB010000138.1 coordinate 77,367, forward strand.
GACGCCGGCGCTGGCGACACTCTCGGAAGACGGACGCTCTGTGTACCTGGTGATTGCCAATGGGTCATGGAGCAAGCCTACGAGCTGCCGCGTGAACCTGCGGAACTTCACGGTGGCCGAGGCGACCGGTGTGGTGCTGTCGAGCGCTGAGGCGGACGGCAAGCCGCTGGTGGATCGGAAGGAGGATGTGGTCTCTTCGCTGCCGGTTGTCGTGGAAGGCGGCGTGGTGAGCTGCAAGATTCCGGAGCACTCGGTGGTGTTCGTGACCTTGCAGGGACGCTGAGAGTCGGCGCTGATTGTGGGGCAAAAGGGAAGGGCCAGGCTCGAAAGCCTGGCCCTTTTTTTGTACGTGCAGGAGGAAAGCTGCCAGGATCAGGCGTTGCCGGGAGCGACCAACTGGACGCCGAACTCGAGGTCGACGTCGATCTCGAACAGACGCCGCCAGGGCAGTGAAAGACGAGTCTCTTCGAGCTCGGCCAGGACGACGGTGCTCTTGACGTCGTCGGCCACATCCGAGCCGACCGAGACACAGGGACGTCCCAGGAACTGGTCGATCCAGAGGTCGGAGACGGCGCTGGTGAGCCCGTCGCGCATGATCTCCTCGGCCTGGTGGTAGCTGTGGGCGAGGTCGAAGACGCCATCGCGCAGGCCGGAACAGACGTGCTCGGCGAGACGCGGGCGAAGGCGAGCCTGATACAGCCAGTCCTCGGCGAAGCGGGTCATGAGCAGACGGATATGGGCGCGCTCGCAGGAGATGAGTGCGTCGAGCAGGGATAGGTAACGGAGGGTTGAGAGGTCGCCCACCACATGCGCCAGATCAAAGGCGCCCTTGTCCTGCAGGGAGATCAGTCGCAGGGAGCTATGGGCCAGGGCGGCCCCCGCGCTGTTGCTGGCGGTGTTGCAGCCGGCGTAGGCCAGAAGCTGCGGAACCTGGCCGGTGGCCGAGAGCAGCTCCTGGACGAAGAGGTCATCAGCGCCGTTCGTGAAGGCCGCGTCACAGACTGCCAGGCCACGACCGGCGGCCGCTTCCACGGCTCTTGAGACGAAGGCCCGGGCGCGCTCGCGGTGGAGTCTGGCCACGGCCGGGTCGCGAAGCTCGGACGGTCCATAGGGTGTGGGTGAGTTGACGGCCAGGACCATGTCCGGCTTCTTGTCGGCGCTGTCGGCAACCTGGGCACCCACGAGTCGGATGTGGGCAGCAAGGGACTGAGTGAAGGGACGGTCCTCGCCGGGAGCCACTTGAACGTCGTCGGCGTCGGCGGTGCTCATCACCCGCACCGTCGGGACTTTGTTCATGTGCTCATGGACGAAGCGGGCCAGCAGGCATACACCCAGTTCGTCGGCGCCGGGGACGAGCATCACCCGGTCACTGACGCCCTGCTTGACGGCCTCTTCGCGCAACGCGGCCTGCTCCTGACGGTGCAGGCCCTCCGGGGCTGCTGTGTCCTGCCCCAGAACGAGGAAGTCGAGATTGCCCTCGGACACTTCACGGATTGCCCGGAGATTGATCTCCTGGTTGCGGCCGCGGACGGCCAAGTACTCGCCGAGGACGGAGGGCGGGATGTGGCGCTCGATGGCTGAGAGACGGCTGCGTTCGTCCGCTTGCTCCTTCTCGGCCACACGCCCGGCCAGGACGGAATAGCGGACGAGGTGGCTCAGGTAGAGCGCGGCCTCGTCGGAGCTTGTGACTGTACCGAGGCGCGGCACCGTGCCGAAGGCGTAGATGGTGGCGTTCGGGCAGGCGCTGCGGACCTGAGCGAGGACGTTGAGCCGCTCCTGAGCCAGTTGGGTCCGGGTGGCGGAGGTACGAGACGCCCACAGGCCACCGTAGGAGACCATGTCGAGGCTCAGGATGACGCAGTCGAGGCTCGTGTCGACGTGGTTGCGCAGCCACTCGCAGATCTGATCGGCATGCCCGGGCTCACGGAACCGGCCCAGCGTCTCTGCAGGTGGCGACACGAGTTCGTAGTCTACAAGCTGTGCCAGCAGACGCGGCGCCTTGGCATTGCAGGGCCGATCGTCGAGCGGCACAAACAGCACGCGATGTGGTCGATGTCTGAGGGTCACGGTAGAGGGCCCCCGTCTGTGATTGCACGCTGATAGTATTGTGCGTCGGTGTGTCTTGTGTGAGGTGGCCCGGAAGGACTCGCCTCACCCTGTGGGCTGGAGCGCCAACTGCCAGAAGCGCTGTTCGCCGTAGAGAGCACAGCCACGAACCACCCATTCCCGCCGTTGCGCTGCAGAAAGGGTTGCAGCCTCGTCGGCGGTGTAGGCCTGCACCTCGATGCGCTGGTCCACCGCATGGCCTCGCGCAGCGAAACGTCGCTGCAATTCCTCGCCTTGCTCATCACAGGCCATGAGCACGATGGATGGCGCCGACTCAGGCGACTCAGGCTCCAATAGAGCCAAGGCCTGGAGCCCGCTACAGTCGCACCGCGAGAGAGTCTGGGACAGGCTCGTCGCCAGGGCTCCCGTTACACCCTCCGCCTGGAGGAGTCGATGGTGCTCCTGCAGGGAATGCAGTGCCAGCCAGATTGCACAGGCCTTCGTGGGCCGCAACCGGCAGTGTACCTCACGTCCCGATTTCGTCAACTCCACGACACCGTGCTCATCGAGAGTCCGCAGGTGTTTGTGGGTTGGCTGGTAGGACAGGTCAATGCTGTGCGACAGGCCCAGAATCGTCACGGAGGTCCCGTAACTGCGCTTGAGAGAGCCAAGGATTTGCAGGGCTGATTCGTAGCGCACGGGCACACCTGTCAGGCCGGACATCCCGGTAGAGTCTGGTCCTGTAGGTAGACACCGACCTAGGCGCCGAACTTATGCTGCGTGCCACTGTAGTTGGTCAGCAGCGACATCACGTCGTCGCCGTGAAGGTGACCGATCGACCCCTTCGCACAGGGCCGCTCGCCATAGGCCAGGACGTCGTCGGGCCGTACTCCGTGGCCATAGAAGGAGACCGGGATACCGTCGCCGCTGTGATCGCCGACGGTGATGGGAGTGCAGTGGTCGGCGCCGATCATCATGACCGTGCGGCTCCAGTCGAGATGCTCGAGCAGGTAGCCGACGGCCCGGTCGACCTTTCCGATGGCCTTGAGCTTGGCGTCGATGCTGGAGTCGTGCCCGCCGAGGTCCGGGGACTTGATGTTGCACAGGATGAAGTCGTGGTCCTCCCAGGCCGCTACGACAGCTTTGGCGATGGCGATCTCATCAGTATCGGCGCCACCCGTCGCGCCCTCCACATGGATCACGTCCATGTTCAGGTACATGCCGAGTCCACGGACCAGGTCGACCTCAACGATCATTGCACCCTTGAGTTCGTACTTGTGCTCGAAGGGTTCCAGATCGACGGCGGTTCCAACGCCCCGGGGAAGGGCGGCATTAGCCGGGAGCAGGCCTTCGGCCTTGCGCTGAGCGTTCACCGGGTGCTTGTCGAGGATCTCGTAAGCACGGGCCACGAACTCATTGACGACCTTCGCGCTCCGCTGGGCCTTCGGGTCGTCCTTGGCCTCGGGCAGGGGCTCGCAAGCGAAGTACTGGATGCCCTCTCTGTGCGGGTCGACCTCACCGATGCGGTGGTCGAGGTTCTCGCCGCGCAGGACAAGCGCAGCACGGTGCTCGACGGACTCCTTGAAGATGACCTGCACGCCGTCGATGCCGTCCTTGAGGCCGTCATTGACGGCCTTCGCGAGCTGATCGGTGCCGCTCTTGATGCGTCCCGCGCGGCGGTCGATTACGAGACCGGTACCATCCACGGTGGAGAAGTTGCAGCGGAAGGCCAGGTCGCCGGGACGTACGTCGATGCCGACGCCCTTGGCCTCGAAGGGCCCGCGACCCCGGTAGAACTTGAAGGGGTCGTAGCCGAGGATGGCCATGTGGGCGGTGTCGCTGCCGACGGGCTTGCCGATGCCCGCGGGATGCAGGATGCCGGACTCGCCACCGGCGGCCATAGCGTCAAGAGCGGGAGTGTCAGCAGCTTCGATGGTTGTGCGTCCGCCGAGAGAGACCAGAGGGCGACCGCCCATTCCGTCACCGAGGAAGATGATTGCCTTGCAGTTCGCGGACATGCCGAACTCCTTTCAAGCTGTGGCCCGGAAAGCCAGAACCCCGGGGGAAGTCACAGGAACCACGGGCCTCGAGGAGACGCCGTGAGTGTGGAATGCGGAGTGCTTGTGGTGGCCTCGCCGAGCCAAGCAACTGTGCTGTGATGGGTGGCTGGGAACTGGGGAGCGTGCGAGGGCGCACAGCCGCGATTCTAATGGAGCGGGGGAGAGGAGTCAAGGAAGCGGGTCGGCACCTCACCCTCCGGCCTCTCTCGCGGCACCTCATCCCTGCCTTCGGCATCGCCTACGCACAGTGGCGAGGGGAAGAGGCAACGGCGAACGGCACCTCACCCCCGTCCCCTCTCCACGCAGTGGCGAGGGGAGAACGGCAAAGGGCGGACGGCAAAAGGCGGACGGCAAAAGGCGGACGGCAACGGCACCGCGCTCCGGAAGCACCGATGGGCACCGAGTCGATGCTGGACGGCGAGCCCTGGTTGCAGGGAGCCCTCGGGACTCAGGCCAGCAGGTCCTCACGCACGATCAGACCATAGAGCGCGCCGGCGATGAGCTGATGGCCGGGAGCCGTCGGATGGACGCCGTCCTCGCGCTTGATGTAGGGGGCCAGGCACCGGAGGTCCTGATAGGAGGCGCAGGCGCCGGAGAACTCGAGAGCCAGGGCCTGGTCCTCAAAGACTCGGTAAACGTCGCACAGGTGGGCGCCCAACTGGGCTGCCGTGTCGCGAACGACAGCGGCATACTCGACGACTGCGCCGTTGCAGCCGCCCCAGCGGTCGTAGTAGTCGGTGTTCTGGGAATACCCGTGAAAGGCGTTGATGATTGGGTTGGGGGTCGTGAATACGACGGTGGCGCCGGTCTGGGTGATGCGATCGTGGATCGTGCCCAGGCTCGCAGCGAAGTCCTCGGGAGACACGGTCTTTTCGGGCTCGTAGCGGAGGTCGTTGAGGCCAAACTCGACCACCACGAGATGCGGCTCGTGGTCCAGAACCGCCCGGCGCAGGCGAGCCAGACCCTCGACCGTGTTCTCGCCGCCGACGCCTGAGTTGATGCAGAGGACGCGCTCCTCCTGGGAAGGACGCTGATTGAGACGGCGCTCCAGGAGGCGCGGGAAGGTGTCGTCGGCAGCCACATGGGGGATGCCCAGGGTGACGGAATCTCCGAAGCAGACAATAGTCTTCATGACGCACTCCCCCAGGATGACGCTGAAGTAGAAGTGGCTAGGAGGTGGCTGCGAGGGGCCATCGACCGTGCTCTCGGCCCCACTGGCGAAGGGCCTCGGCGCAGGAGTCAGGCACCTCGACCTGGCCGATGTCTACGGGCTTGGGGCCCTTGGGTCCATGGGAATCAGAGCCGCCCGTAACGATGAGTCCGAGGCGCTGAGCCATCTGAGTGTAGTAGCCGATCTGGCGCGAAGTGTGGTCCGTGTGGATTGCCTCAAGCCCGCCGAGGCCCACTCGTAGCAGGTCGCCGATGGCGCTGTCGTGGTTGAGCAGACCCGGATGAGCGATGACGGGGAGGCCTCCTGCACGTCGCACGAGCTGCACGGACTCCTCGGCCGGGTGACGGTAGCGCTCCACGTAGGCAGGCCGCCCACGACGCAGGTACCGGTCGAAGGCCTCCTGGGGGCGGCTGACGGCGCCGCACTCAACCAGGGCGGTGGCGATATGCGGACGGCCGAAGCTCTCCCCGTTGGCGAGACTCTTGACGGCCTCGAAGTCCAGGGGGATGCCGAGAGCCTGGAGCTTGTGGACCATTTCCTCGCCGCGTTGCCAACGGGACTCACGCACGCGGGCCAGCACCTCGAGCAACTCGGGATGCTCCGGGTCGATCAGGTAGCCGAGGAGGTGCAGTTCGCGGCCGTCGTGCTCACTGCTGATCTCCAGGGCAGGGAAGACGTCAAGGTGGTGCTTAGCGCCGGCCTTCACGCCTTCGGCGGTACCGGAGACGCTATCGTGGTCGGCGATGGCAATCGCGGTCATTCCCCGCTCAAAGGCTCGGGCCACCACCTGCGTAGGTGTGAGCGTACCATCGGAGCCCGTGGAGTGGATATGCAGATCGACCGACATGAATACGAACACTTCCTGAAGGGGTTGTCACGGGCAGAAGCACGGAGGAGACGCTTCGACAGCAGACGGGACACACCCCGGCATTCACACAAGGGGCGCGGGGATTGCCCGCGCCCTGGTCACTTCCGGTCAGCAGCTTGTATGGGCAGGGCTACCTGATGGTCTCCTCACCGAGCGAGCTCTCGGTGGCCTTGTCGAAGATGTGGGCCCTGCTCATGTCGATGACGACTTCGAGGTTCTGGCGCTCGACAGCTTCGGTCGAGCTATCGACACTTGCCACCAGGTTGTCCTCGCCGCAGGAAACGTAGAGGATGGACTCTGCGCCCATGGGCTCGATGACGTCGACTTCGACGGTGATGGTGTTGCCGGGCGTGGACTCGACGACCGGCGAGATAGCCTTGTCGTAGATGTCGGTGGGGCGGACACCGAAGACGACCGGCTTGCCGGCATGTTCCTGGTAGGCCGCAGCACGATCCGTCGGGAGCTCGACCTGGAAGGAGCCGGCATCGACGAGCATCGTCCCGTTACGGGCAACGAGTTCGGCATCGACGAAGTTCATCGGAGGCGTACCGATGAAGCCTGCGACGAAGCGGTTGACGGGATGGTTGAACAGGTCGAGCGGGGTGTCGACCTGCTGTATCACACCGTCGAGCATGACGACGATGCGATCGCCCATGGTCATGGCCTCAACCTGGTCATGGGTGACGTAGATGGTGGTGATGCCCAGACGACGGTGAAGCTTGGTCAGCTCAGACCGGGTCTGGACACGAAGCTTAGCGTCAAGGTTCGAGAGGGGCTCGTCCATGAGGAAGACTGCGGGCTCGCGGACGATGGCACGACCGACAGCCACACGCTGACGCTGACCGCCGGAGAGTTCTTTGGGGCGACGGTTGAGCAGGGCGCCGATGCCGAGCATCTGGGCGGCATCGTCGACGCGACGCTTGATGTCCTCACGGGCGACCTTGCGGAGCTTGAGCCCGAAGGCCATGTTCTCGAAGACGGTCATGTGCGGGTACAAGGCGTAGTTCTGGAAGACCATGGCGATGTCACGGTCTTTGGGCGAGACGTTGTTGACCAAGCGGTCGCCGATGTAGATCTCGCCGTCGGTAGCTTCCTCAAGTCCGGCGACCATGCGGAGGCAGGTCGTCTTCCCGCAGCCCGAGGGGCCGACGAGAACCAGGAACTCCTGGTCTTTGATCTCCAGATTCACATTGCTGACAGCGACCACTTCGCCGAAGCGTTTGGTCAGGTTCTTGAGTGTGACGCCAGCCATCGAGCGTCTGCCTCCCAGGGGGTTGCGGGTTGAGGGTGGCGGTTCGCGGAGCCGAAGAGGCGCCGGCGCTTGCCGGTAGTGCACCCGATTCCGAGATCACGCCGCAGGTCTGCAAGCGCAAGCCAGTCATGTAGCGTGGGCACAAGCCCATCGCGGATTATAGTTTGGAGAAGGGTGGCGAGTCAACGCAGGCTCCGAGAAGCCTGCAAAGCAAGCCTCCAAGAAACGCAGGCAGCAAGCTACGCCTCGCTGGGGCTGGTGCCCGGCCACAGGAGACTGACCATCTGCCGCACCAAGACGCCGGAGCCGGCGCGAGAGCACTCTCGGGAGCAGCGTGCCCCGTCACTTCTTGGCTTTGATCACCTCGAGGACGCCTGCCTTGATGTCACGGGGCAGGAGGCCAAAGACATCCATGAGCTGATCGGGCTCACCGGACTCGCCCCAGCGGTCCTGGATGCCGATGAATCGCATGGGAACCGGGCAGCGCTGGACGACGACCTCAGCTACCGCACTGCCGAAGCCGGCCATGACTTGATGCTCCTCGGCAGTGACGATGCAGCCGGTCTCCCTCGCCGCCTGCTCGATGAGGTCGGCATCGATGGGCTTGAGGGTGTGGAGGTTGATGACCCGCACCTGCAGTCCCTGCTCTGCGGCCAGCTCCTCAGCGGCGTCGAGCGAGGACTTGACCATGGGTCCGGTGGCGATGATGGTGGCGTCGGTGCCCTCGCGGAAGACCTGGCCCTTGCCGAGCTCGAAGGGCGTTTCTGCTGAGCTGATGATGGGCGTCGGCTCGCGACCGAAGCGCATGTAGATGGGACCGTAGGTGTCGGCGGCGCAATGGACGGCCTTCTTGGTCTGCTCGAAGTCACAAGGCGAGATGACCGTCATGTACGGCAGGACTCGCATCAGGGCGATGTCCTCAAGCGCCTGGTGGGTGGCGCCGTCCGGACCGACGGAGATTCCGGCATGGGCGCCGCCGATTTTGACGTTAAGGCAGGAGTAGCAGACGGTGGTGCGGATCTGATCCCAGGCTCGACCGGCGACGAAGACACCGTAGGTTGAGGCGAAGGGGATCTTCCCGGCGCGGGAAAGCCCGGCGCACATGCATAGCATGTTTTGCTCGGCGATTCCGGCGTCGAAGAAGCGATCGGGGTACTTCTTCCAGAACCATTCCGTGCGAGTTGACTTGGCCAGGTCGGCGTCCATGACGACGACCTGCGGGTTCGTCTCGCCAAGCTCGCAGAGGGCTTCGCCGTAGCCGTCACGAGTGGGCTTCTGGGCGAGCTCTTTGCCATACTCGTACACCAGGTGGGATGCGATCTTGCTCATAGGGTTGCCGCCTCCTCCTGGAGCTCATGAAGGGCCGTCTCCAGCTCCTGGTCATTGGGGCACTTGCCGTGCCACTCCGCAGCGTCCTCCATGAAGGAGACGCCCTTGCCCTTGATGGTGTGGGCAACGATGACCGACGGCAGGCCCTTGAACTGCCTGGCCTCCTCGTAGGCGTCGAGGCACTGCTGCAGGTCGTGACCGTCGATCTCGATCACGTGCCAGTTGAAGGCCCGGAGCTTGGCCGGGAGCGGGTCGATGTTCATTACGTCCTGAATGCGGCCGTCGATCTGGAGTTGGTTGTAGTCGACGACGGCGCAGAGGTTGTCGAGCTTGAAGTGGCCTCCGGCCATGTAGGCTTCCCAGATCTGGCCTTCGTCCTGTTCGCCGTCGCCCATGATGCAGTAGACGCGAGCGGGGCTTTCATCCATGCGCAAGCCGAGAGCCGTACCGACTGCGACGGACAGGCCCTGGCCCAGGGAGCCCGAGGAGACCTCCAGCCCACGGCACTTGTCGGCGCTCGGGTGGCCCTGGAGCGGGCTTCCCAACTGGCGCAGCGTGCAGAGGACGGAGTTGTCGAAGTAGCCGACCTCGGACATGATGGTGTAGATCAGTGGCGCGACATGCCCCTTGGACCAGTAGATTCGGTCCCTGCCCTCCCAGCAGGGGTCGTCGACTCTGAAGTTGAGGTAGTTGTAGTAGAGCGCCACAGTGAAGTCGACGGCTGAGAGACTACCTCCTGGATGGCCGGACTTGGCGGCGTGGATCATCTCGAGTACGTGCCGCCGCACGTGGTTTGCGATCTTGCGCAGTCCCGGTACGGTCTTGGGGTCCATGGTGGGTCCTCCTTCCCGCAACGAAAACGTGCTCGCTTTGCGGCGAACGATTCACTATTCCCCAGAAGTCTGTACGGCACCTTCTAGAGGTCAGAGGTGTGTGCAAGGGTCTGGGGCCTTGCGGCAGAAGGTGTGTTTGGGGTACAACGAGGAGCGTTCCTAGTTTTGCGCGCGAGGAGTAGACCGATGACCGGGCATTGGCTCAGACTCAACCGGCTGTTCACCGAGGGGAAGCGGGCGATCATCGTCGCCGTGGATCACGGGGAGTTTCTCGGTCCGATCCAGGGAATGGTGGACCTGCCGTCGGCCGTGGGGCCACTGACCACTGCCGATGCGGTGCTGCTGTCGCCCGGGATGATGGGACACTGCGGGAGCCTGTTCGACCATCGCGGAGCTCCGCTGGCCATGATCCGGCTGGACTGGAACACAGCTCTTTGCGAGCAGTGGGGGTACCAGCGAGCACGGGTCGCCCAGGTGGTGACGCCCGCGGACGCCCTGGCGATGGGAGGCGATCTGTGTCTGGCGTCGCTGGCTCTGGGTGGCAGTGACGAGGAGCGGGACACGGCCGGAGTGGACCAGTTCGCTCGCTTCGCGCGGCTCAAGCAGGAGTGCGGCCTTCCGCTTGTGGGTGAGTACTGCCCGCCGAATGCGGGGCGTCTGAACCCGGAGGACCTGCACCAGCGGGTTCTGGTCGGTTGCCGCCTGTTAGCGGAGCTCGGAGCCGACGCCATCAAGACGTACTACACCGGCGAGGCCTTCCAGGAAGTGGTCGAGGCCACGCCGGTGCCGGTGATCACACAGGTTGCGGAGCGTCTGACTACGCCGCTCGATGTGCTCAGTTTCGCTCAGAAGGCTGCAAGCAGTGGAGCCCGCGGCGTCGTTCTGGGCCGTCCCGTGATGCAGGCCGAGTACCCGGACCTCCTGCTGCGAGCCCTGGCTCGCGTGGTCAAGGAGGACGCAGACCCTGAGGAGGTCGCCTCCGAGTTGGGTCTTGCGTAGGGACTACATGGCGGTGCCCACCTGGACGATGGTGGTACCGATAAACTCGCCGTTGCGGACACGCAGGGCCTGCAGTGTCCGGGCATTGGGGCCCTGGAACTGCAGCATCAGTCCGCGCCGGTCCATCTGATCGCAGAGGCCCTCGGGGACCTCACGCGAGTCGCAGCGGACGATGATCGCATGGTACGGCCCGGCCTCGCTCCAGCCCTGGGTGGTGTTCCCCCAGTGCACCTCCACGTTCCTCGCGCCGGTTTCGCCCAACTGCTGTATCATCGTCGCGACCTGCATCTTGGAGTTGCACAGTACGCAGACCCGCTGGCACAAACGTGCTGCGACGGCAGCCGGATAGGCGTCCGGCGGGTTGATCATCAGCACCCTGTGCTTGGGGAAGATCTGGCTTTCCTGCATGGCCAGTCCGACCATCAGCGGCGAGCAGTAGCCGTTGTCGGTGGCAGCGCTCTCCGCGTAGGGGTCGATCCCCGCGTCCGCCGGGAGGAAGGCCTGGCGCGGAACCTCTCGCATGGCCTCAAGGACCCGCGGGTCGGTGATGCGACCACTGTGCTCGAGCCGGTCCACCATGCGCATACGGGCTCGCAGCATCAGCGCCGACTCATTGTAGGTGCCACGGGAACAGCCGCCGAGTAACGCCAAGATTGCACAGAACACGCAAAGCAACACTACCGCGTACGAAGTGCGCATCATTTTCCACCTCCCCAAGGGCTCACGCGGTCACCGTGCGTGCGCCCTTGGTCAGTTGTGCATCTCTCCCGTCATGGGTACGAAAAGAACAGGGATGATGGCGGTGCGGCTGACTAGACCGTTGCTCTTGCGCAGGACATACAACTGCTGCTGGTAGGGCTCACCTACCGGGATGACCAGGATTCCTCCGTCGCGTAGTTGCTCCACCAGTGGAGTGGGTACATCCTCTGGCGCGCAGGTAACCATGATGCCGTCGAAGGGCGCGTTCTCGGCCCAGCCCTGGTAGCCGTCGCCACAGCGGACCGTCACGTTCTTGTACCCCAACTCTTTCAGTCGCCGGTCCGCCTGTGTCGCGAGCGGCTCGAGAATCTCGATGGTGAAGACCTTCTTGCAGAGGCGAGAGAGCACGGCTGCCTGATAGCCCGATCCTGTGCCGATCTCCAGGATCGTCTTCTCCGGTGTCGGCTCGATCAACTCGGTCATCAGGGCAACCATGTGAGGGGCGGAGATCGTCTGTTCGTAGCCGATGGGCAGCGCTCGGTCCTCATAGGCCACCGACCACAGCTCGGGCGGGACGAAGAGATGACGCTGGGTGTCTCGCAGGGCCTTGGTGACGGCGGGAGTGTGCAGGAAGCCCCGGGCGCACAACTGCTCCACGAGGCGTTCGCGAGCTGACTGGAGTTCGTCTGGAGACGGGGGTATGTAGGGACCGGCATCCTGAGCACGGACGCAGGAGAAGAGGGCGGCAGCGACACCTAGTACTGCCACCGCCAGCAGAGGCCGACCGACCGGTCCAAGCACAGGCCGCAGGCCCTGCATGTCACCAGCCCCTCACTTGCGTCTCGGCACAGTCCGTTACTATACTACCCCGGAGGCGGGCCCTGTTACACCTGGAAGGGTGAGTTCGCCTCCGCCGAGGGCGGCAAGGTCCCCAGGCAACGGTGGTTCTGACCTCCGGCCGCAAGCCGAGGTTCCATACGGCCAGTCGCATCGGGAAGGTACGCCGAGGTCAGCGCGGCGTGTCGCCTGCAGAACTCGAAGGGTATCTACCTCGATATGAGCCGATTTCTCCACCAGACCTTTGACGAGATTGCGCCAGGCTATGAGCGCATGAACCATGCCATGACCCTTGGGCTGGACATCCTCTGGCGCAGGGCTACGGCCAGGATAGCTGCCTCCATACCGAGCAGCCGACGGCTGGATGTCTGCACCGGCACCGCAGAGACGGCCGTGCTGCTGAAGGGGATAGCCCCGGAGCCGGAGTTGGTCGTCGGAGCCGATTTCTCGGCGCAGATGATGGCGGTGGCGAAACAGAAGCCGGAAACGACGGGGATCAGCTTCGTCGGTGCGGAAGCCGGGAACCTGCCCTTTGCCGACGGGAGGTTCGACCTGGTGACGGTGACCCTTGCGACGCGGAATCTGGCCTCCAGCGCCGAGGGGCTGCAGGGGTGCTTCGCGGAGTTCCACCGGGTACTCAAGCCCGGCGGGCGGTTCATCAACCTCGAGACCAGCCAGCCGCCCAACCGGCTGGTTTGGTGGGGTTTTCGGCTGTACGTGGCGGCCGTCGTGCCGCTGATGGCGTGGCTGCTGTCGGGGTTCCGGCCGGGGTACGCCTACCTGGCCCGGAGCATCCCGCGGTTTCATGACGCGGACGGGCTGGCGCAGGTGCTGCGTGAGTCGGGCTTTGCCGAGGTGTCATATCGTCGGCTGTTTCTCGGTGCGGCGGCAATCCACGTAGCGACCAAGGCGGGAAGCTGAGGCACCAAAAGGAGAAGCCGCCGGGAAGAGTGTCTCCGCGGCGGCTCGGTGGTTGCCTAGGGCGTGTCTAGTCCTCTACGGGCGTCAAGCGCCCAGGAGGCTGCAGACCAGCTCCACGTTGTCCTGCACCATGGTGGGGTTGTCCCCGGTGTACATCCCCAGGTTCACGATATCCGACGGCTTGATGCTCGCGTAAGCATACTCCAGGGCCTCGCGCCAGGGTCGGCGTCCGGCGCCCATGACCTTGTAGGCGATGCAGGGCTTCTGGATGTGCTGGATGACCTCGACGGCACGAGGTGTGTCGGCGGGATCGAAGCGCTCTCCCTTGCCGGCATGCACGCTCCCGCAGTTGTAGAAGCAGACCACGTGGAAGTCCGCCGGTACCCCGGCGTCGTAGACCCACCGGTGTGCCTCGGGGATGTGGCCGGCCAATCCGGCGAGCATGCCCTTGGCGTGGATCAGGTCGACCAACTGGCGGACGCGGTCCAGGTTGCCTGCCTCATAGAGGGCGTCGATCACGCCGCCGTGGATGTAGTAGGCGATGGCACCGTTTGCAGCAGCCTGATTGATGTTGGCCTCGTGAGTCGGCGATTCGCCGCCCATCTGGGCAAACCACTGGAGCTTGCCGCCCTCGTTTCGGTACTCGCGCAGCATCCGCCAGATGTGGGCGTCGACGCGGAGGCAGCAGGTGTTGATGCCGGCGTCCTCGCACTCGCGTAGTGTCTGCTTGATGCGGTCGACGGTGTAGTAGTCCAGCATCTCACGGTCGCGCTGCGGGTTCTGATGTGAGAAGCCGCTGAAGGGGTTGCCGCCGAGGGTCAGGCGGCCGATGGCATGGCTGCCGAAGGGCACGGTAGGGAGTGACATTGCAGTCTCCAGGGCGTCAGGCCGGCGAGGGCTCGACGTAGTATTCGGTAACGTGGTTACTTTACTGCCTGCGCCCGCCGAGGTCAACACGGAGGACAGGCGAGACCGACACCGAGAAGCCTCGGGCTCCCCGGTGTCGGCAGAGGGCACTAGAGAGGCAGGCTTACGCGCGTTCCGGTCCGGGCGCTCTCGTAGGCGCCGAGGATCATCCCGGTGCTGATCTTGGCGTCGCGAGCGCTGACCTGGACCTTGCCGGCCTTGTACTCGTCGAGGATATTGCGGGTGACATTGGCGATCCGCCAGCCGTGAGAAGCGGGGATCTCGGCCGGAAGGATCTGCCAGCCCTGGTCGCGCTTCTCGGACTGGAACATCTTGAGCATCGTGGCGCCCGGAGGTGGAGGGGTCCCGGTGCTGGGTCCGTCGCCGTAGTTCTCGAGGATGACGCCCTTGTCACCGTAGATCTCGGAGGTGCTCTCGGCGGCCAGGATGACGGAGCTGTTCATGAGGAGGCCCATCTCGCCGTTCGCGAAGCGGTAGATGGCCTCACCGCTGTCATCGGCGGCGCGATGAGTGAGGATGTTGTCGATCTCAGCCATGACGCTCACCGGAGAGCCCAACATCCAGTAGAGCCAGTCGGAGGCGTGGCTGGCGTCGTCCATCCACATACCCAGGTTCTGCACCGGGTCGATGTGCCAGGCGGTATCGCCCTGGAAGGTGTCCGGGTTCAGCAGCATGCTGAGGCAGTGACGACGGCGGACGATGCCGACTCTGCCGACGGCGCCCTCAGACACGAGCTTCTTCATCTGGACATTGACCGGATCGTAGCGCATCTGGAAGGCCATGGAGAACCAGACGCCGGCGCGGTCAACGGCCTCGATGATGCGGTCGCAGTCGGCCATAGAGAGGGCCATGGGCTTTTGCAGGATGATGTCCTTGCCGGCGGCAGCGGCTGCCTCGACAACCTCTGCGTGACGGTTGGTCTCGGCGCCGATGATGCAGAGCTGGACATCGTCGCGGCCAAGGACGTCTTCGATGATGGGCGAGTAGTCGATCCCGAAGTTGGCGGCGCGGTTGGTGCCGCGTGACTCGCTGTGGTCCCAGCAGGCCACGAGTTCACAGTCGTCAAAGGTCTTGATGCCGCTTGAGTATGAGCCTACATGGCCGTGGGCATACCCCAGCACGGCAATCCCGAACTTGGACATGGCGTGTCGCTCCTCACAGCAACGATGAGTGTCGGTTCACAACGGTCGGCTATTCGAGCAAAGGTCTCAGCGGACCTCCCCGGCCTTGCGAGCAGTGGCTAAGGACGACCGTTGGGGCAAAGGACGGCTTTGACTACGCGTCCCGCAGCGACGTCGGCCAGGGCTTCGTTGGCCTGGTTGAGCTCGTAGTAGCGGCTGATGACCGAGGCCCAGGGAAAGACGCTGCGGAATCTCGCGAGAGCATGAAGGGCCTTGTACATGTGGGAGAAGTCGATCCCCCAGGTGGAGCGGACATCGAGGTGCTTGCGGTTCAGGTCATGGTGCGGATTGAAGGACACGTCGCCGGCATCGGTGTACTGGCCGGCGACCACGTAGCGGCCTGCATCGCGAGTGAGTCGCATACCCTCGGGGATCGCCTGCGGATTGCCGGTGGCCTCCAGGGTGACGTCGGCTCCGCGGCCGTCGGTGAGGTCGTGGATGCGGGCAAGCCGCTCCTGCGGCGTGGTCTGGTCGAGGTCGAGGACCACATCGGCACCGAGCTTGCGGGCGACCTCCAGTCGCAAGGAGGGAGCCCCGATCACGATCACCTGCTGGGCTCCTGAGAGGCGTGCCAGAGCGCAGGCCATGAGCCCGACCGGACCGGAGCCCTGGATGACGATGTGGTCGCCGAGGCCGATCTGACCGCGCTCGACGGCATGGAAGGCAGTCGGGAGAGCACAGCCACCGGCGATCACCAGCTCTGGAGGCAGCGCCTCGGGCACCTTGAGGATCTTGACGCCGGGCTTGAGGCATATGAGCTCGCTCCAGCCGCCGAGGAGTCCCTCCTGCGCGCCGTAGGTGATCCCGTAGACCTTGCGATGGGGGCAGCGGGTGGTTGCCTTCGCTACGAGACAGAACCAGCAGTTGTTGCAGGTCTCGTGGACGTCGAGGAAGGTAACCAGATCGCCCAGGGCAAGCGGGCTACCGAAGGCGTCGGTTACGGTCCCGTTGGTCTGCTCGATCGTGCCGACGTTGATGTGGCCGGGGACCAGCGGGTAGGGCGTGCCGGGCAGTTGGCCGTGGAGCAAGTGGACGTCGGTGCCGCAGACCTCCGAGTAGAGGGTGCGCAGGACGGCTCCACCGGGCTCCAGGATGGGCTCCGGGAACTCCTGCACCTGCACGGGCTGGTTGGGCGCGACGATCACAGCGGCTTTGACACTCACAGCACACGTCTCCTTCTGCCGGCTGGTTCAGTCACCCACGCGCATCTCGAGGATGCCGCCGGAGAACTTGTCCTGCAGCTTGACCTCGAGACGGATCGCGGTGGTCTCGACGGGTGTGAAGCGCAGGGAGTTGAACTGGTCGAGCTTGACCCCGGCTTCCGAGAGAGGCTTGACGGGCTCCCAACGGTCGCCCACGCGGTAGAGGGCCGTCCAGGACTGCGGCACACGGCACTGACCGGCGCCGGTGTCGTCGAACCAGTAGACCTCGACGGAGCCGATCTTGCGCGCTTTGAGGAAGTCGAGTTGCACCCACTCGGTAGTGGCGCGATGGTCCCACCAGGTGAGGCGCGGAAGGCCCTGATCGCTGGAGCGCCTGGGGAGGACACCGTCGCAGACCGCTGCGACCGAGTCGCCGCCCCAGCAGTGGGAGGCAGTGGCGGTGAACTCCGGCTTCGCCGGCTCCTTCCAGGTCACGGCATCGGGACCGTCGCCGATCGTCGGGAAGGCGCTGATACGCAGTCGAGCGCAGCCCATCGGGATCAGCGTAACCGTCTCGAGGGGCTCGGTGGACTTCGCCGGGCTGTCCTGGAGCTGGCCGACCATGGTGCGCTCCATCTGCCACTGCGGGAGGCGCCGGGCCTTCACGGTGAGCTGGATCGGAGCGGCATCGACGGTGAAGGGCTGACCGGGCACGGGTCCTGAGGACTTGTGGACCTCGAAGGACTGCGCCGGGTTCTGGGCATCAAGGACCAGGCCGTAGTTCCAGGGCGTGGTCGGGTAGACTTCCATCGCCGGCCACTTGTCGGTGCCGCCGAAGCGCTGCCAGCGTTCGCCGATCTTGAGGGAGTAGGTGAGAGGGCCCCGGTCGACGGATACCGAGCGGTTGTTGGCTTGCCAGGTACGGACCTGGATCTGCATCGGCAGACGCAACTCGACGCGATCGCCCTCCTGCCAGGTGCGCTGCAGGCACAGGTAGCTGAGAGGCTTGGCGGTGACCTGGACTGCCTGACCGTTCACCGAGACGCCGGCGGCACTGCACCAACGCGGGATGCGCAGGTAGAGCGGGAAGGAGACCTGCTGCGGTGTATGGATTGTGAAGGTGACGGTCTCGCCGAAGGGGTAGTCCGTTTCCTGGGTGATGCGGACCTTCGTGCCATCGCCGACCTGCGCCTCAACCTGACAGGCGGCGTAGAGGATTGCCGCCAGACCGTTGTCCTGGGTAGCCATCCACAGGTGCTCGGCGTAGTAGGGCCAGCCCATGGCGACGTTATGCTGGCAGCAGCGGAAGGCGTAGGGGTCGTAGGCGAACATGTTGCCCTGGTTCTGGATCAGCGGCGCCTTGTTCTCGTGGTCAAGCTGCACCTGGTTGGGTGCGACCAGATAGTGCAGCGACCTCAGGTCGGGCGTTTGTGAGGGCGGGAAGGTGTTGAAGCACATCTCCTCGCAGCGGTCGGCCCAGAGCGGGTCGCCGGTGATGGCTGTGAGGAGCTGGGCGCTGTGCATGAACTCGACGGTGGAGCAGGTCTCGTAGCCCTGACGTGGGCCTGTGTAGCCGGGACGGCAGTTCTCATCCGCGCCGAAGCCGCCACCCGGGACCTGACCGTACTGGCCCCAGACCTCATCACAGTTGCGCTCGACGAGTTGGAGGAACATGGGGTTGCCGGTCTGGACGTAGTAGTGGGCGGGCTGTCGGAAGGCCTGGCTGAGGTTGACGCCGTGCCAACTGGCGATGCCGTCGGTCCACTTGGCGCAGCGCCGCTGGATCTTGTCCACCAGGTGCAGCAGCCACTCCTCGCCTGTGCGGTTGTAGAGCCACTGGACGCTCTCCATGTTGTCACCGGCGCGGACCGGTCCCCAGAAGCCGGCGAGGAAGTCTTCTTCGGGCTGGTTGAGCTCCCAGCGGAAGTAGTCTGCCATGAGCGTCAGGACGCGCTTGTCTCCGGTCGCCTCGTAGTAGGACTGAAGGGCGTTGAGCATGACCATGTGCGGCCACAGGTCGGGCTTGCCCTTGAGTGAGGTGAGCAGGCCACGGGGCCCAAACCAGCCATCGTCGCGAGCACTGGCCAGGACTGCCTCGATCCAGCGGCGGGCGTTGCGGATCAGGGTCTCGTCCTTGAGGACATACCCGAGGTCGCCGTAGCCCTTGAGCCAGTAGGGGAGCTCCTCCCAGCCACTGCGGCCGTCTCCGGTCGGGTTGGCCCAGGCGCTGACCTCGAAGGGAAGAAACTGGGACAGCTCGTCCAGGTGCCCGGTCATCCCCTCAGCTTCGAGCACCAGCATATGATGCAGCCAACCCTCAGGGGTGATGCTGCCGAGGGGAAGCTTGATCAGTGGGTTTCTCACGAGCGGCGCCCGGTTCGATACGTAGAAGGAGTTGGCGCGGTTGGTCGGTGGGACAGGCACAAGGGTGGTCATGGCTGTGGCTCCCTGCTGGGCGTGACTAAGGGATGGGCAACAGAGCACGGCACTGAGCAGCGCCACCAGTGCGAGACAACTGACGGGAGACGAGCTGGTCATGGGAAGCTCCTGAGGGGCGACGTTGCTGGTCGAAGTGAGCCCTGACGCGCGGGCAAGAGAGCGCTGAAAGGAAGTGCCGCGACGCAAGGAGAACTCGCGTCGCGGCACGGTTGTTGTCGGGTGTGCTAGTGGGCCTGGAACCTGTAGACGGTGGTCTGGCGGTAGACTTGCCCCGGCCGCAGAACGGTGGAGGGGAAGCTCGGCTGGTTGATGGAGTCCGGGTAGTGCTGGGCCTCAAGGCAGAAGCCGTGATACTGGTTGTAGGTCACGCCCCCCTTGCCCTTGATCGAGCCATCCAGGAAGTTGCCGGTGTAGAACTGCACACCGGGCTCGGTGGTGTACATGTCCATCATACGGCCGGAGGTGAGCTCATCGACGTGTGCCGCCAGCTTCAGCCCGGTGCCACGGAGGACCAGGTTGTGGTCATAGCCGACGGGCTTGCCGCCCATCTGCGCGATCCGCTCGCCGATGCGGTGAGGCTTGGTGAAGTCGAGGGGTGTCCCGGTGACCGAAGTGATCTCGCCGGTGGGGATGAGAGTTGAGTCTACCGGGGTGTAGTAGTCGGCGTTGAGCTCCAGCCGGTGCCGCAGGATGCCGCCGGTCTCAGCCCCGGCGAGGTTGAAGTAGGAGTGGTTGGTCAGGTTGATCGGCGTGGCCTTGTCGGTGGTCGCCCAGTACTCGATCTTGAGGGCGTCCTTGTTGGTGAGGGTGTAGACAACCGTGGACTTGAGGTTGCCGGGGTAGCCCTCTTCGCCATCCTTGCTCAGGTAGGTGAAGCGCACACTGGGACCCTCGGCAGTCATGGCCGGCGCTGCCTTCCAGACGACTCTGTTGAAGCCCTTGCGCCCACCGTGGAGGGCATTGGGCCCGTCGTTGGTGGCGAGGGTGTAGGTCTTGCCGTCGAGGGTGAAGCGACCCTTGGCGATGCGGTTGCCGACACGGCCCACGGTTGACCCAAAGTAGGGATGCTCGCCGAGGTAACCCGCGAGGCTGTCAAAGCCGAGGACGACGTCGCCGAGCTTGCTGTTGCGATCGGGAACCCACAACTCGGTGAGCAGCGCGCCGTAGGTGATCAGCTTCGCGACGCAGCCGTTGGCGTTGGTGAGGACATAGAGGTCCACCGGTGTCCCTTCCGGTGTCTGGCCGAAGGGCATCATCTGCAGGCTGGACTTGGTCATACCGGATACCTCCGGGGCGGAGTAGGCCGATGCAACGAGGAGCACGCCGATAGCCAGCACCAGGGCGACCGTTACCGGACAACGCATGGCAGTTCATCCTTTCGATGGCACAAGGCTTTTCGGAAGTCAGTGGCCGACAGTTTCCCCAAGCCCCTGAAAGGGTCCTTCCAGGATCTTGGGAAAGGTGGCGGCCCTGCGAAGAGGCAAGATGGTGTTAGCCGGCCCGGGAGGGGCCGCGAATCGTTGCTTTTCGCCAACCTGACCCCTATAATGGCGCAGGCCATACCACGTGCCGGGAGCCGCGGATGAGACGAGACGAAGCGCAGAGCAAGTTCCTGTTCGGAGCCATCGCGGTGTGCCTGGCGATCGCGGTCGGTGTGGCCGTGATGCTGGCTACGAACAAGTGGACCTATGCGGTTGCGGGCTCGGTCGCAGCGCTGGGGACGATTGCGGCCCTTGCCTCGACGGAAGCGGCGCTCTACACCATCATCACGATCGCGTGCTTCGACGGGCTCATCAAGGGCATGAGTCCGGGCATGGCGAGCATGGTGCTCAAGGACGCGTACCTGGGTCTGGCCATGATGCGCTGGGTCTGGGAGGGTGTGAACAACCAGCCACGCCAATCACTGAGTTCGTCGGTGGCGCTACCGGCCTTCCTGTTCACAGCCTACTGCGTCGGGCAGATGTTCAACACGGAGACCATGAGCTGGATGCTGGCCCTTGCGGGTCTACGCTCCTGGGTCATCTGGATCCCGATCTACTTCATCACCTACGACACGATTCGGACACGCCGCCAGTTCGAGCGGATGCTGCTGTTCATCGCAGTCATCAGCGCGGGGACAGGCGTGTACGGAGTCATCCAGCACCAGATTGGCTTTGATCACCTCAGCGCCGTGTCGCCCAACTTCGGGTTCTACGACCACTTCAGGCGGGGTTCACTGATCCGCGCGCCGGGGACCTATGTGCATCCGGGAACTGCGGGTGCGGCCATGAGCTTCGCCGCCACGGTCTGCGCCGGCGTAGCCCTGGCCTCACGGGCGTTCTCGATGCAGCAGATCTCGCTGCTGGCGGCTGCACCGATCTGCCTGACGGCCCTGGCGGCCACAGGGAGCCGGTCGCCGCTGATCGGTGGCGTGGTAGGGCTGATCGTTTTCGTTGCGATGACGCGCCAGGTGCGGCTGTTCGTGGGGATGGCGGTGCTGGTTGCCATCGGGATGGGGCTATCGGAGAGACAGGCCGGACTGGCAGTATCGCAACGTTACACGCGGCAATTGCTGGGTATGCAGACGGTGATCTCGCGGGCGATCGGGCCACTATACAAAGCCGGTGACCTGCTGTCTCGATTCCCCCTGGGCACCGGCATCGCCAGCGGCACGGGTGTCGGGCGCAGTGCGGCGATCCTCGAACAGCCACTGTACGTGTCGGAGGATGCCTCCGCCTTCATCGAGAACGAGCTTGGCCGTGCCATGAAGGAGATGGGACTGCCGGGCGTTTCGCTGCTGATCTGGCTCTTGTGGAGGGCGATGAAGTCCGGGTTCGTCGGCTGGAAGCTGGGGACGGGGCGAGACCGGTGGCTTGCCAGTGGATTGATGGCCGGGGCGGTGAACCTGGCTGTACAGAACATGAGCGGTTCGGCGCTGTACCTGGCCCCGGGAGGAATCTACTTCTGGATGGCCTGTGCCCTGGCGGCCAGAGTGCCTGACTACGAGGCCACTGACCGCGAGGAGGAAGTTCCTGATCGCAGTGAGGAGGAGGCCGCAGAGTGGGACAAGCTGGCGACGCGCAGTCAGCAGCGACGTCCCTTGCCCCCGAACCTGCCCTCACGACGCCCCGGCGCCTGAGCCCGACACAGTATGTCATCGACGAGCGACACGTCAGACCGGAGGAGAGTTCGTAGATGCCCTATCAGCTTCCAACACTGCACATTGAAGCAAAGACCCTGGCCGAAGGCTGGGAGAAGGCTGTTCTGGCCACCTGGGAACGAGGGGCAAGGATCCCGACCCAGTATGACAAGCCCGGTGACCCACTTAGTCGCGACGCCAGCTTGCTGCTTGCCGTCGAGGACCCTTTCGCGGAGCCGCGGATTCACCGGGCCATGCCCGGCGGGTTCGATGACCTGGAGGTGTACCGCCAGGAGGTTCTGGACGGGATCCACGATCACTGGGTCGATCCGGCCGCGGGCAAGTGGCAGTACACGTATCACGAGCGCTTCGCCGCGTACAAGGTTCCGGGGATTGAGAAGCCGATCGACCAGATCCAGTACGTGATCGATACACTGTCCGAGGCGCCCTACTCACGCCGGGCGCAGGCAGTGATCTGGAAGGCCTGGGAAGATGCCGGGATCGACGATCCGGCCTGCCTGCAGCGGCTGTGGTTCCGGGTGTTCGATGACCCCGAGACCGGCGAGGGCAAGCTGGTTCTGGCGGCCCATATGCGAAGCAATGACGCCTACAAGGCCGCCTTCATGAACATGTACGCCTTCACCGACCTGCAGCGTGCGGTGGCAGAGCGCATCAGTGAGAACCTGGGGCGCAAGATCGGCGTTGGCCAGTACAACCACGTGGTTGACTCCTTCCACATCTACGGCTCGTACTTCTCGGAGTTCGAGGGGTTCCTCAAGAGCGTGGAAGCCCGCACCTGGGAGCAGCGGACCTACCGGACGGAGGACATCCAGATCCTGATCGACGAGGCTCGGGAGAAGATCCGCGCGTCTCTGGAGGCAGAAGGCCGTCTCTGAAAGGTGGGCCGGCCATGCGTCGTCTCCTCCCGCACCTGGTAATCGCCCTGGGGATCCTTCTCCGGCTGGCGTTGGCTCCCCACGTGAGCCATCGGGGCGATGAGAACGCGATCGGGACGTGGCAGAACGAACTGCTGCGGTATGGCGCAGCGGAGTTCTACGCGCACTCGGGGTGCAACTACCCTCCGGTTCACCTGTATGTGGCCTGGGTGACGGGCAAGATGGCACAGGCGGCCGGGCTGGACATAAGCCCCTGCACCCTCACGTCGCGTCTGCTCCTCAAGCTGCCGCAGATCGCGGCGGACGTCGGCATCATCTACCTGGTGTGGTTCGGGCTGCTCGGTCCGGGACTGACTGGGCGTGCGCGTCTGCTGTGGGCGGTCTTTCTGGCCTTCAACCCGGCGTGGGTGTTCTGCTCGGGCCTCTGGGGACAGGTGGATGTCCTGTGTGCGCTAGGGGTGATGGCGGCCCTGGTGGCCTTCCACCGCGGCCGGCCTGTGGTGTCTCTCTGTTGCTTTGCCCTCTCGCTGCTGGTGAAACCCCTGTACGTGATCAGCCTGCCCGTGCTGGTGATTGCGATTGCGCGCCGCTATGGTCTGCGGGCCTTTGCCCTGGCAGCACTTGGCGCGCTGGCGGTGACGGCGCTGGTGATGCTGCCCTTCAACGTGCACCAGTCGCCGCTCCTGCTGCTTCAGGTGGTTCTGCGTCCAGCCGGCGTGTTCAAGACCACGTCGCTGAACGCCTTCAACCTGTGGGCCGCTGTGGGCATGTGGAAGTCCAGCCTGCTGCCGGAGCTCGGGCTGAGCTACTTCACCTGGGGCATGATGATGCTGGCGGTCGCGTACCTGCCCACGCTTGGGCTGATCTGGCGCCATCCTACCTCGCGCCATCTCATGGCGGCGGTGACGCTGGCCCAGCTCGCCTTCTTCCTGTTCCCGACGGAGATCCACGAGCGGTATGCGTACTACGCAACCGTCCCCATCGTTGCCTGGGCTGCGCTTGATGCGCGGGTCCTCCCCTGGGCGATTCTGCTGGCCTGCAGCGCGACGCTCAACCTGCACTACCGGGTTCGTGTTCCCGGGGAGAGCACTCCGGGCATTGTCTATCTGGCTCGGCTGCATGACGCTGGTGTGACGATGTGGCTGGGCCTCGCCGCGAACCTGCTGGTGTTCGGCTTCGGGTGGCTGACTGCTCTGCGCACCCGACCGGAGACGCCTGGCGCGGTTGGTGAAGCTGCTTCCGAGTGAAGGCAGTCTGTGCATCCAGGCGCCGGGTGTGGTAAGGCTCACACCTGGCGCTCGCGGCCGATGAGGGAGAGGAACTCGGAGCGCGTGGCGTCCGATCCGTGGAAGCTCCCGAGGACCGAGGAAGTCGTCATCAGCGAGTTCTGCTTCTCGACCCCGCGCATCATCATGCACAGGTGGCGTGCCTCGATGATCACGCCGACGCCCTCTGCGCCAATCTTCTCCATGAGGGACCGGGCGATCTGCTCGGTGAGCCGCTCCTGGATCTGCAGGCGCCTGGCGTAGAGATCGACGAGACGGGCGATCTTGCTGACCCCGAAGACTTTGCCCCGGGGGATGTACCCCACATGGCAGCGACCGTAGAAGGGCAGCATGTGGTGCTCGCAGAGGCTGTAGAGCTCGATGTCACGCACGATGACCATGTTGTTGGTCTCCTGCGTGAAGATGGCGTTGTTGATGATCTCGTCGATGTCCTTGCGGTAGCCGGAGGTCAGGAACTCCATCGACCGCGCGACACGCGAAGGGGTCTTGAGCAGTCCCTCGCGGTCTGGGTCTTCCCCCAGTTCCACCAGCAACTCACGGACTAGTCGTTCCACTTTCGCATGGTCCATCCTGGACCCTCCCAAAGGTCTGCTTGTGTTCGTCGCAGCAGGGCAACAGTCTCCTGCGCAGCTCCTGCGTGAAGTCCGTCAGCGGTGTCATGCCCTGGTGCGTGAAGCTCGCGGCGATCCAGGCCAGGGGCTGCTCATCGGGTGGCAGCACGAGGTCTGGAGCGAGTTCGTGAAGTGGCACGGCGAGGAAGGGGCGGCTGCGCAGGTCGGGGTCGAGGACCTGCACCCGGGCCTCCTCACCGAGGGTCTCCACGTAGACCACCACGTCCAGATCGATGGTTCGCGCAGCATAGCGGTCGGTTGTGCGGCGTCTGCCCAGGGCATGCTCAATCGGGCGCAGGACTTGCGTCTTGAGCTGGTCCGGGGAGAGAGGCGTGTCTATCTCGACCACCCCGTTGTAGAAGTCGGGTTGCTCGGGTCGGCCCAGCGCTGCGGTCTGGCAGAAGGTGGAGACAGCGACCAGACGCACCTGCTCGCTCAGTAGCCGGAGCGCCGCACCGACCTTGCACGCCGGGTCGAGATTCGACCCCACTCCCACGAACACCCGCGCCACTCTAGTCTCGCCCCCGCAGGATGCGCACCCCTACATTCCGAGCAAAGCGCAATGCAGAAGGCTTCATGACGGTGACCTCGACCGAGTTCACGTCCGGGTGCTGCAGGCAGAGCCCCGCGATGGCCTCTGCCAGGGCCTCTACGAGCTGGAAGCCGGAAGCCTCGGCCAGGGCGTAGACGGCCTTCTTGATCGCGCGGTAGTCGACGGCATCCTCAAAGCGGTCGCTCTGCCCGGCCTTGCGCGTGTCGGTGTAGAGGGTGATGCTGACGAGCACGTCCTGCTTCTCGCGGCGCTCCTCAGCGCTGATGCCAAGGACGCAGCGAACGAGCAAGCCTTCGATCAGCAGGGCATCCATGGGCACTCTCCCTGGAGTGAGGAAAGGGTGCGGTCGGCTACGTCTGCTCGCGCAGATGCCGACCTCCGTCGACGTAGAGGACCTGGCCTGTGATGAAGGGACTCCTGAGCAGGAAAAGTGCGGCGTCTGCGATGTCCTCGGCTGAGCCATAGCGCTGCAAGGGTAGCGAAGGAGCCAGCCTGGCGAGATAGCTTGCGTCCTGGCCGGGCGGCGGCAGGATCAGCCCCGGAGCGACGGCGTTGACCCGGACCTTCGGCGCGTACTCCAGGGCCGTCATTCGCGTGAGCACGTGGAGCAGGTGCTTGCTGAGGATGTAGGCCACATGCTGCCAGTCGTACCCGTGTACACGGCTGTCCAGCAGGTTCACGACAGCGCCCTCGCGGTCCTGGGCGGCGAAGTGGCGACTGAGGACGAAGGGAGCCCAGGCGTTGACGGCGGCGTTTGCGGTGACGTCGTCGAAGGTGACGTCGCCCAGGGTGCTGGGATCGAAGATCGAAGCGTTGTTGAGGAGCAGGTCCAGGGGACCGGCTGCCTCCAGCGCCCGGACGATGAGGTCCTCAGCTTCCTGCGGGTTGCTGAGGTCGGCCTGCACGGTCCAGGCCTTCGCTCCCAGGCCCTGCAGGTGCTCACACAGTTCGGCAGCGGCGTTGCCGGAGGAGTTGTAGTGGATCACGATTCCGGCGCCCTGCGCTGCAAGGGCAAGGCACAGGGAGCGCCCGAGTCGCTGTGCGCCTCCGGTTACGAGAGCGGTCTTGTTGGCCAGGCTGTTCGGCATCCGGTGTTCCTCTCAGACGGCTCGCTGCGTCATGGCCGCCGGGACAAGGTCGGTGTGTGAGTGCGGGTCAGGGCCTGGGCTGCGGCGGTCTCCTCGGCTGCGGCTTCGGTGAGGCCCCCAGAGGCAGCGGCAAGGTGCGACGGTCCTCAGAGGGGTAGTCAACGAACTCCCTGGCTCCGCGCATGTAGTCGTTGGTGTCGCGCATCCAGGTGTCCAGGCGCTCGCGCATCTGGGTGAGGACCGTGGCGCTGCCGGGGTCCTCCGCCAGGTTGTTGAACTCGTTGGGGTCACGGGTCAGGTCGTAGAGTTCCTCCCGCGGTCGCGGCCGGCCGGAGTTCCAAAGCGTGATGCCGGTGTCCTCGGCGGTCTCTTCCTCCGGCAGCTTGGGTCCCGCACGCAGGCCGTAGTTGCGGATGTACTTGTACTGGCGGGTCCTCACGCAGCGCATCGGGTCGTAGTCGTCGTGGTAGTTGCGCTCGGCGAAGATGGCGTCTCTAGGTGTGTACTCGCCGCCCAGGACTGCCGGGGCGAAGCTGCGTCCCTGGATTGCGGCGGAGGCAGGGATCCCAAGCGCTTCCAGTTGCGATGGCAGCAGGTCAAGGTTGCTAAGCAGGTGGTCGCAGGTTGTGCCGGGCTTGAGACGTCCCGGCCAACGCATGAGGAGGGCGGTCAGCAGGCCCGGATCGTACAGCGTGCTCTTGGCGCGCGGGAAACCCACCCCGTGATCGGTGGTGAAGATCACCCAGGTGTTTTGGTCCAGTCCTGTCTCGTGCAGGCAGGCGAGGATGCGCCCGAACTGCTCATCCATGAAGGAGACCGATCCGTAGAAAGCGGCCAGGCTGTTCCGGACGAAGGGGATGTCGCCCTGGAAGGGGAGAGGTGTGACCTCCGCCGGGTTGTAGCGTCCCTGGAACTCGGGCCGGTCCCAGGGAGCATGCACTTCCTGGGTGTAGGCGTTCAGGTAGAAGGGCCCCTTGGTGCGGTCGAAGCGCTTGAGGAAGTCACAGACCTCGTCGGCGATTCGGTCTGCCGTGCGTGGCCCGAGCTTGGTCTCCTTGTAGGCGTAGGGGTTCGGACCGACGCGTTCGTGCTGGCCGCCAAGGTTGGCGGTGTAGTACCCGGCGTCGTTGAAGTAGTCAACGACGGTCCTCTCGGTCTCCGGCAGGCTCCAGCCCTTGTTGGCGAGGCCGATGAGGCCGTTGCTGTGGGCATAGCGTCCAGTGACGATGCACCCTCGCGAAGGGCTGCAGGGAGTGGAGCCACAGTAGTAGTTGGTGAAACGCACGCCCTCGGCAGCGAAGGCGTCAAGGTTCGGGGACTTCACGTTGGGCCAGTTGTAGCAGCTCAGGGCGGTGCCGAGGTCGTGGCAGATGAAGTACAAGACGTTCGGACGCTGTGAAGAGGGGACTGTCGGGGCCGGCTGTGCAAGGGCCGGCGTGGGCACCTGGGCAAGCTGTGCTGCCGCAACGGCGGTTGCGCCCTGTAGACCTGCTCGCATAAAGTCTCGTCGGTCCATGGCAGCCTCCCAGACTGGTCAGGAATCACCTCAAGGAATTCGCGGACTGTCACCGCGTCTCCTTCTGCGGAGGGCCGGCATGAGCCCGGCAGGAGATGGAGGTTGGCCGGAGAACCTTGAATCATCCAGCACGTCACTTCGGTTCAGTTGTCGTCCTGATGCGCCCAGGTTCATACCTGCAAGGAGGGACAGCGATGCGCGCGAAGTGGTTGTGGCTTTGTGTGGTTCTGGCGGCGATCGTGTTGGCGACCCTGGTTGTGCCGGCCTCGGCCCAGACGGGGTACAAGACGAAGCATGTGTTCGTTGTCGTCATGGATGGGGTCCGCTGGATGGACACTTTCGGCGATCCCGAACACCAGTTCATCCCACACCTGTACAAGGACCTGCGGCCCCTGGGTACCCTCTTCACGAACTACTACGACCGGGGCATCACCGTCACTCGTCAGGGGCATAGTACGATCGCCTCAGGAACCTGGCAGATGGTCCCGAACGGCGGCCCCCGGGTGACCCGCCCGACGTTCTTCGAGTACCTCCGAGATGAGAAGGGGATTGCGCCCACGAAGGCCTGGGCGGTCTTCGGCAAGGCCGAGTACTCCTTCCTGCCTTACAGCTCCCATCCGGCTTACGGGGAGAAGTTCGCCTGCTCGCACATCAACGGCGGAGGCAAGGACAACCCGGTCAACGAAGCCAGCGCCGAGGGCGACGTGGGCGTCCTGAACAAGGTTGTCGAGGTGATGAAGCAGGACCAGCCGGACCTGATGCTCATCAACTTCGGCTACACGGACCATTCCGGACACATCGCCAAGGATATCCTGGAGTACCAGGAGGCCGTCCGCAACTGCGACGAGCAGTTCTGGAAGCTGTGGAGCGCCATCCAGGCCGACCCGTACTACCGCGACACCACGACGGTGTTCTTCACCAACGACCACGGGCGACATGATCGGGACTTCCACAGTCACGGCGACCATTGCCCAGGATGCGAGCACATCATGCTGCTGGCGATTGGGCCAGATACCAAGCCCGACACGGTGGTCAGCAAGGAGACGCTCGAGATCGACATCGCGCCCACTGTTGGAGAGTTGCTGGGGTTCCAGACGCCGTTGTCGACCGGGAGCGTCATCACCGAGGCGCTGACCCAGTACCTGGGTGTCAACCAGAAGCAGGCAGTGACGGAGGCAGGGCGACAGGCGGTGGCGATGGAGAAACTGGCCGATCGCGACCTGGTGAGGGTGGCGGCTGATCACGCTCTGGCGACCTGGAAGGCTGCGGAGGTTCCGGTGACGCTGGACGCCGATCTGCTGATGCACGGGATGCTCCGGGCCCATGCCGAGACCAAGGACGAGAAGTACCTGGACTACGTCCGCCAGTGGGTCGATGCGCACAAGTCGGACACGCAGGCACTGGTGGTGAACGTCATCGTCGATATGCCGCAGACCGTCCGGCAGCAGTACATGCCGATCGCAAAGCGGATGGCTGAGGCGCTACTGGCCCTGAAGCCCGAGGAGCTAACGCGCTTGGATGGACTGCTGGCCGGTGGGGCGCTGGGGCGCATGAAGGCGGCCACGCAGGAGGCGAGATTCGGAGAAACGGGGCTGACGCTGGTGAAGGCCGCTGTGGAGAAGGCGGGCCCCACGGTCAAGGACGGCCTGGCATACTCGACGGACCTGTACGCGCTGGCGACGGCCGCGAGCCCGTACTCGCAGGAGGAGGCGATCCGGAAGGCCTTCACCGTGAACCTGTTCCGAGCGCTTCGGGGGATGAAGGAGCAGGGCGTCCTGTGGTCCGATGCGACGGCTTCCGTGATCAACATCGCCGCGGTGCTGGCCTCGCAGCGTGGAAACCTCCTGAAAGAGTACGCGGAACTGAAGGCCGGCGTGGCCTTCCCGGCGGAGATCGAGAAGATGACGGTGCCGGAGGCGACGGCACTGTTCGACGGCGAGAAGCCGGCAGCCCCGCGACGGCAGATCATCACGACCATCTTCCAGCGCGGCAAGCAGGGGATGCAGTTCAGCCGCGATATGCTGCGGTATGGGGTGGACGCGACCGGTGCTTACGGAGATGGCTCAATGCTGGCCCAGGGCGGCTTCCTGGTCGCCTATCAGAAGCTCCCCTGGCGCTATGACGGGAACACCTGGCCTGGGACCAAGCCGGTATCAGTGGGGACGGTCGATATGGGTCCCAGGGGCGGCGATAAGTAGGGATCGGCCTCGGGTAGACCACAGGAAGCAGCGAGTAGTGACGCAAGGGCGCGATCTCCACAGGGGAGGTCGCGCCCTCTTGCTGTGTGTGGCCTCACGGGAGGCCGGGGTTAGTGGGAGCCTGTCTCGCTGGGGCTGAGCTCGGGCCAGTAGGCGTACTCGCCATGCTGGCTCACGTCCAGACCGAGCTCCTCCTCCTCAGGGCTGACACGCAGACCGGCGACGAGGTCGATGGCCTTGAGGATGACAACCGAGGCAACGAAGCCGTAGACGAAGACCACAGCGATGGCCAGCACCTGCACGAGGAACTGCCGCGGGTTGCCGTAGAGCAGACCATCCGCCCCGGCGGGGTTGACCAGCTTCTGCGAGAAGATGCCGGTGGCCAGGGCTCCCCAGATTCCGCCCATTCCGTGGCAGGCGAAGACGTCAAGCGTGTCGTCCAGGGAAGTGCGGTTGAGCAGGACGCAGGTGAAGTTGCACACCAGTCCGGCGACCATCCCGATCACGATGGCGGCGGAGACGTCAACGAACCCGGCGGCCGGAGTGATGGCGACCAGCCCGCAGACGGCGCCGATTGCCGCACCTGTGGCGCTTGGCTTGCCGGTCAGGTACCAGTCCACAGCCATCCAACTCAGGGTGGCGAAGGCGGCAGCGATGTTGGTGGTCACGAGGGCATTCACGGCCACGCCATTGATCGCCAGCGCACTGCCCGCGTTGAAGCCAAACCAACCGAACCAGAGGAGCGCGGCACCGAGGATCGTGTAGGGAACGTTGTTCGGGTGCTGGGTCTCGCCCTTCACGTGGCGTCGACCGATGACCAGGGCCGAGGCAAGGGCTGAGGTTCCGGCGAGGATGTGGACTACCGTTCCGCCGGCGAAGTCGAGGGCACCGAGATTGCGCAGCCAGCCGCCGACGCCCCAAACCCAGTGAGCAACAGGCGCGTAGACCAGCGTCGCCCATACGACGATGAACATGATAAGGGAGCGGAACTTGATGCGCTCGGCGAAGGCACCGATGATGAGTGCCGGGGTGATGGCCGCGAACTTGAGTTGGAAGAAGTAGAAGGCGGAGGCGGGGATGGTCGCGGCATAGTTCGTGTCGGGTGCACCGTCAACGCCCCGCAGCAGGAAGTGCTTGAGGCTCCCGATGAGGCCCAGACCGCCGACTGAGGGTGCGAAGGCCAAGCTATAGCCCCACAGCGTCCAGACGGCGCTGGCGACGGCGAAGATCGTCAGGCATTGCACGATGGTCGAAGCGACGTTCTTGCGGCGGACAAGCCCTCCGTAGAAGAAGCCCAGTGCCGGCGTCATCAGCATGACCAGGACCGCCGCCACGCAGACCCAGGCCGTGTCTGCGGGGTTGAGCCCCTGGACGCCCTGCGCTGAGTTGGGCAACTCCCAGCGGCTCAGATAGGCCAGGGATACTGCCAGCGTGACTGTGAGCGTCCCGATGATGAGCATCTTTGTTCGTCGCATGGCGCATCAATCTCCTGAGGTCGAGTCGAAGCTGAGAGGCACGGCGAGCTAACAGGCCCGATGATAGCGTCGCGGTGTTTCCGGCTCTTTTCACAGTGCGAGAGATCAGGAGAAAGGCTGCTGCCGTCTGCACGGAGAGACGAAAGGGCCCGGCACACAAGGTGTACCGGGCCCTGGAGGTCTTGGCGACCGGCCTTCGACTAGAAGAGGCCGAAGATGTCGTTGAGACTCCCCAGCATGTAGATGGCGTCGCGGATCAGGTTCCAGCCCAGTCCGCGCTTGGCCTTGGGGTAGGGGACGTAGATGATGTCTCCCGCCTTGACCTTGACGGGCTCGGGTGCCTTGCCCTGGGTGACGGCGCTGAGGCTGAAGTTGATGCGCTCCGAGGTGGCGTCCGGGCGCCGCCGGATGATGGTGATGTTGGCGCCGCTGGCTGCCGGGATCGGGTTGCCGGCGGCCGCTAGAGCATCGAGGATGTCCCAGTCGGGCTGCGCCGCATAGGCGCCCGCACGGCCGACTGCGCCGAGAACGTAGAGGTCGTCCAGCCTCGGCACAACCACCACGTCGCCGGGCTCGATCTTGACGTTCTGGCTCATGTCGCCTTCGTCCATGAGCAGCTTGAGGTCCTTGTACATCGGCGGCTCATCGCCGCGGAAGATCGTGATGCGGGTGAGGTCGGCCGCCGGAGTCGGCGCCAGAGCGGTGACGACCCGCAGCAGATCCTGGCTGCTGGGCTCGCGGACATTGACCGGACCGACGCGGCCGAGGGCACCCAGGAACATGGCATCGTGGGCGCTATCCTTCGGGACGTAGACGTAGTCGCCGGGCTCGAGGACGAGGTTCTGGGTCAGGTCGCCCTTCTCGACCAGGTTGCGGTAGTTGCGGACGATCGTCTCGCCGTTGCGGTAGACGGTGACCTGCTCGGTGTCGCTGTTGGCATCAGGCGAGGCGAGAGGCAACAGGTGGGCGAGGTCGCGCTGCCGGAACTGGTGGATGTTCAGCGCTCCCGGGCGCGCTACCTGGCCCATGAAGACCACGGTGTCGGTGGACTCGGGCACGAACACAACGTCGCCCGCCTGCAGCGTCAGGTTCTGGGTCAGGTCGCCCTCTTCGCGGAGCTTCTGCAGGTCGCGGACGATCTTCTCAGTGCCGCGGTAGACGGTGACCTGGCTCAGGTCGGCGGTGGCGACCAGGGGTCCGGCCAAAGTGACGGCGCTGAGCAGGTCCGGAGACTGGCCGAGGGCCAGAGGCAAGGTGCCCTGCCGGTTGACCTGCCCGCTGATGATGATGCCGCCGGTGGCCGGCTGCTCAGGCACCAGCACGCGGTCGCCATCCTGGAGTTCGGTTGTCTGCGAGCCATCGCCCTTCTCGAGGTAGGCGCGCAGGTTGTAGGTGGTAGCGGTGGCGCCACGGTAGAGGATGATCCGACTCAAGTCGGCCGTGGGCAGCGGACTCGCGCTGACGACGAAGCTCGCGAGGTTGCGCTGCTCTGCGGTCACCAGCTCCGCCGTGCCGGTGCGCTGGACCGATCCGGTGACGAGGACCGTTGTGGTATCCAGGCCGGGGACGAAGACGCGGTCGCCAGGCAGCAGCGGCACATTCCGCGGCAGATCACCACCCGAACGCAGGGCGGAGAGGTCGTAGGTAAGCTGCTGATCGCCGCGATAGACAATAACCCGGCGCAGGTCGGCCGTGGGCAGCGGAGACGCCGCGCTGATGACCTCGGCGAGATCGGCACGCTCGGGATCGGGCACGCCGATGCTCCCGGCTCGCGCGACTGCGCCGGTGATCATGGCCGTCTCGCGGTCATAGGGGATGAGCACGACGTCGCCGTCTTCGAGCTCCAGGGTCTGGGTCTTGTCACCCTTCTGCAGGTAGGCGAAGACGTCGCGGGTGATCGTCTGGTTGCCGCGCAGGACGCTGACCTTGCGCAGGTTGGCGTAGGGCAGCGGCGAGGCCATCTGCACGATCCGCACGAGGTCGCGGGCTTCCTTCTCGCCCAGGGCTGCAGCGCCGAGGCGCCCAGCAGCACCGGCAATGAGGATCCTATCCTCGAAGGCCGGGATCTTGACGATGTCGCCGTCCTGCAGCAGCATCGTCTGGGACAGGTCGCCGGTGTCGTAGAGCTTGCGCAGGTCGCGGACGATCGTCTGATCGCCACGGTAGATGGTGACCTTGGACAGGTCGGCGTTCGGCGTCGGTCCGGCGAGGACGACGACCCGCATCAGGTCGCGTTGCTTGTCCTCGTAGAGCTGCAGTGTCCCGGCGCGGACCACGGCGCCCATGACAAGGACCGTGCTTTCGCCGCGCGGCACAACCACCACATCGCCGTCTTCGACCTGCAGGGTGTGCTGCGGCAAGGCGGTGTCGATGTAGGCCTTGATGTCGCGGGTAGTGGTGAGGCCACCGCGTCGGACGGCCACCTTGCTCAGGTCGGCATTGGGAAGAGGACCGGCAGCAGAGACCAGTCGGGCCAGGTCGCGCTGCTTGTCATCGATCAGGTTGATCAGACCGGGTCGGCCGAGGGCCCCGGTGAGAAGGACGGTGTGGATCTGGCGCGGCGGCACGGTGATGATGTCACCCGGCTGGAGTTCCATGGTCTGGGAGCGATCGCCGCCCTCAACCATCGCGCGCAGGTTGCGAACCGTCTTCTGCTCACCGCGGAAGATTGTCACGTGCTCCATGTCGGCCATGGCAGTCGGTCCGGCGGCGAGTACGAGAGAGATGAGGTCGCGGTCGAGGCCCTCATAGAGGCGGACGACGCCACCGCGGTTCAGGGCACCGGTGATGAGGATGCTGTCCTCGACCATCGGGACGCGGACCATGTCGCCGTCTTGGAGCCGCAGTGTCTGGCGAGCATCCCCCTTGTCCAGGTAGTCGCGGACGTTCACCACGATCTTCTCTGCGCCGCGGGTGACGGTGACCCTGGACAGGTCGGCGACTCCCAGCGGCCCGGAGAGGAGGATGAGCTTGGACAGGTCGCGCTGCTCGTCGCCGATCAGGCGGACGATGCCGCTCCGCTGTACGGCGCCGGTGAGGACCACGCTCTCCTCGATGGGCGGGACGTAGATGACGTCGCCGTCCTCGACCTCGATGCTCTGCTGGAGGTCGCCCTTCTCAAGCGCGGCCTTCATGTCGCGCACGATGGTCTGGCCGCCGCGGTAGATGGTGACCCGAGACAGGTCGGACATGGCCCCGGCACCGGCGACGGTGATGACCCGCAGCAAGTCGTGCGGGTCCTTGCGCAGGACCTGAAACACGCCCTGGCGGGCGAGCATGCCAGTAAGGAGGACCGAGTCGACCTCCAGCGGTGGCACCATGACCATGTCGCCGGGTTCGAGGTCGAGGTTCTGGCTCAGGTCGCCGGTGTCCATCATGGCCTTGAGGTTGCGCACGAGAGCCTGGTTGCCGCGGTAGACGGTGACGCGGGTCAGGTCGGACTGGGCGACCGGTCCGGCGAGGGTGATGACCCGTAGCAAGTCACGCTGGTCGACGCCTCGCAGTGGGAAGATGCCGGTTCGGCCCAGTACGCCAACGAGGAGCACGTTCTGGCCCTCGCCACGGGGGATGAGCAGGACATCGCCGGGCTGGAGGTTGAACTCAGCCGGAGCCGTCCCCTTGTCCATGAAGGTCTGCAGGTCGACCGTGATGCCCTTGCCGTTGCGGATGATCTGGGCCTGGGAGAGGTCACCGGTGGGGAGTGGACCTCCGGCCTGCGCAAGAGCCTGGAGGACGGGCACGGCGCCACCCGCCGGGAGGACCCAGGGCGTCCGCACCTGGCCCACCACAGCGATGCCGCCGGTCTGCGGAACGACGAGGACGTCGCCGCCCTGCAGCTTGCGGTTCTCGGTAGTGTCGCCGCCCTGGAGGAGCTTGCCCAGGTCAATCTGAACGGGCTCGGAACCCTCGCGCAGGAGCAGGGCACGCGTGCGGTCGGCAACCGGTGTGAAGCCCTGGGCGACCCGCAGCGCGTCGAGGACCGTCACGTCCTGCCCCACGGGCAGCAGGACAGTTCCGGGGTTGCGGACCTCGCCGAAGATGGAGATCTCCTCGCGCACTCGCGGGGCGAAGATGGTATCGCCATACTCGAGCCTGTGCTCGATGGGAAGCGGACCCTCGCCGCGAAGACCGCTGCAATCAACCTCGACCGGCTGGCCGCCGGGATGGGTGAGACGGATGCGGCGCAGGTCGGCGTAAGGTCCGGGTGGGACTGCGGAAAGGGCGTCGACGAGGGTGGCTCCGAAGGGCAAGGTTACGGCGCCGGTGCGCATCATCTCACCGGAGAGGTATACCTTGCGCACGGAGGAGAGTTCGTTGAAGGTGATCGTGACCTGCGGGTTGCGCAGGATCTGGCGCAACTTGGTGGTGACCAGTTGCTCGGCTTCGTGGATGGTGAGGCCGCGCAGGGTGATCTGGCCGACGATGGGCATGGCTATGGAGCCCGCCGGGCCGATCGCAAAGGTGCCGGACTGCGTGGGCTCGCCGAAGACGACGAGCTGGATGACGTCGCCGGGGCTGAGGCGGTACCCCGCATCGACGGTGAGACGAGGAGAAGACAGCGGCCCGGGATGCGCCCCCGTAGTTGCGGGGTCGATCGAGCGCTCGGAGGGGAGAGCCCCGTAACCCCCCTGGGAATCGGTCTTGAGACCCGCCGCCGGCGCCAGGGTCGCTATGCCAGACAGGACAGCGATTGCGGCGGCCAAGCGGAACAGGGGGATCAGCTTACGCGACATGCCTGCGTCCTCCCGGTGTGTGCAACGGCATCGGCAGAGTGGATGCGTCACCACCACACGCGCCACAGGTATGGAGCCTCGCTGCTCCGCGGCCATCCTGGAGCAACCAGCAGACCTTGCGGCAGGCACCAAGAACAGGTGTGCCCTGCGGAGGCCACAACGTCGGAATTGTATGGGCTTTGGGGGGACAAGTCAAGGAAGCGCCGGCAAGGGGCACCTTGCCCCTGCCTTGGCCTCCTCCCGGGGACAAGCCTGCGCTGACAGAGGGCTTCCGGCTCGCGGCCCTGGAGGAGGAAAGCGCGCGGAGACGGGGAATATGCGCCTCAAGCACCAGCAGATGCACCTTCGGGAGGCTGTGGACCATGTCTGAGAAACTCGCAATCGACGGCGGGACCCCCGTCAACAGTCAGCCCTTCCCACCGTGGCCCTACTTCACGGAAGAGATGATCCAGGCGGCCATGGAGCCCCTGCGCACTGGGAAGGTCAACTACTGGACCGGCAAGGCCGGGATGGAGTTCGAGCAGAAGTTTGCCGACTGGGTCGGCACGAAGTTCGGAATCTCGACCACTAACGGGACAAGTGCCCTGCACGTAGCTCTGGCGGGGCTTGGCATCGGCCCCGGCGACGAAGTGATCACGCCTTCGTATACCTTCATCGCCTCGAGCTTCTGCGTGCTCCAGGCGGGCGCTGTCCCTGTGTTCGCTGATGTGGACCGCGAGACGCACACCATCTCCCCGGAAAGCATCGAGGAGAAGATCAGCTCCCGCACCAAGGCCATCATTGCCGTCCACCTGTATGGTGTGATGTGTGATATGGGCCCGATCCTGGAGATCGCCAAGAAGCACAACCTGTACGTGATCGAGGACTGTGCGCAGGCTCACGGTGGCGTGTACAAGGGCAAGAAGGCGGGCTCCCTGGGCCACTGCAACGCCTTCAGCTTCTGTCAGTCCAAGCACTTCACCACCGGCGGCGAGGGTGGCTGCACGGTGACGGACAACGAGGACGTTGCCTGGACCTGCCGCTCCTTCCGGGACCACGGCTATGACGTATCCGAGCGGCTGAGGCTGCTGGAGATGGAGGCCAAGCTTCCGTATATCCACAAGATGTGGGGCTACAACTACCGGATGACGGAAATGCAGTCGGCGATCGGCCTGGAGTGCCTGAAGATTCTCGACTCGTGGAACCTGGCGAACCGGCGTCGCAACGCGGCCATCCTGGACGAGGCGCTGGAGGACGAGCCCTACATCTGGCGGCTGCCGCTGAACACGGCCGAACGTCAGAATGCCTACTGGCTGTACCCGATCGTCTTGGACACCGACCGGCTGACGGTAGACGCGCGCCAGTTCTTCAAGGCAGTGGACGCCGAGGGCGTTCCGGCCGGTCCGGTCCTGTGGCCCCAGTGTTACAAGGAGAAGGCGTATCAGGACCACGTGGGTCCCAGCCACCTGCAGTACCCCTTCCGCGACCTGCATACGCGGCCTGAGGCGGTCAACTACACCAAAGAGCATTGCCCGAACGCTGCCTGGCTGGAGGAGCGGACCTTCTTCACCAGCCTGCACCCGACCTACGAGGCGTCGCACATGGAGCGCATCGCCGAGGCCATTCGTAAGGTGGGTAAGGCCTACAGCAAGTAGCGGGCTCACGCATCCCGACTACCTGACGCGAACATGCGAGAGCCGTAGCACCTTCGGGCGCTACGGCTCTTTCGGTTGTCTGGAAGAGGCGGAACTAGCGAGTACGGAGCCAGGTTCGCCCGGCGACCCAGAGGCTGAGCAGGTAGGTCAGGGCCACGGAGTGGAAGAGCCAACCGGCTGCGACGCCCTGCAACTGGCCGAGAAGGTCTGCGAGGGCCAGCGAGCAGAGCGCAATCAGGAGCAGGTCGGCAACGCGCTGCCGTCCGCTGCGAGGCGATGATATGGCCATGCTGAGGAGGAGCACAGCGTAGGCGATGCCCAGCAGCGCACCGAGCACCCAGCCAATCAGGTCCGCGGTCTCGCCGCCCAGTTTGAAGGCGTAACCGCGGATCGCCATGGCGCCCAGCAGCGGGCATAGCAAGACAGGCAAGAGGAAGCGGAGCAGGCGTGCAATCATTGGTCGACGACAACCATTCTTGTCTGGCGGCGGCCTTGCGATGATGGGCCGTCTGTGGGCCTGTCAGTCCTCGCCGGGCTGGAAACGGCCGAGCGCCCAGTTCCCCAGGAGCATGATGACGAAGGCCACGGGGAGTAGTCCCGCGTTGCCAAGGAGGCCCAGGAGCAGTCCCGGTAGGGCGAAGGCCATCCCCATGGCTACCAGTATCAGGCAGGGCATCAGGGCCAGGCCGACTCCGAAAGTGTGGAGCAGGCCGCCCAGGAAGCGCTGGCCGGGATCGGTGGAGTTCGGGAAGATGCAGGACACCACGGCGCCTACGAGGCCGCTGGTGATCGACCCCAGAGGCAGACAGCAGGCGACGGCGACAGACAGGTGGACTCCCCGCAAGGGGTGTCCGAGCCAGAAGCAGAGCATCCCGCCCAGCAGAAGCGCCGAGTGAAGCAACGCACGCGGCGCAGTCAGACCCAGAAGCTGCCGAGAGGCGGTGATCGGGAAGGTCCGCAGGAGCGTAATGTGAGTCAGCTCGCTTCTGAACCGCAGTCCCTGGAAGCTTGAGGACAAGAGCAGGACGTAGGCGGCGGCCGGTCCGGGCAAGCTCCGAAGAAGGAGCTCGTCGCCCGACATCAGGCGCGCCAGGAAGGCAAGCCCCACCATCACCACGAGCCAGGCTCCCCACTGCCAGCGGTTGGCGTGGGCTGTCTCGGCGATCAGCTTGTAGGGAAGTGCCAGAGACGGCTCTCGCCACCGCAGGATCAGGCTCCGGCGGCTGAAGGACCCCTCGCGCAGTGATTCCCCGGTCATGCGCTCGATGTCCTGGGAGCGTGCGGCAGCGCGCATCCGGGCCACACGTGCCGAGTGCTCAAGGGTTGCCTCGGCGACATCGCGGTCCAGGACGCAGACCCCCACTGTACACGCCGCGGCCAGGAGAAGCAACAGGCTCATGCTCGCCGCAGGACTGGAGAACAGCGGATGCCCCTCACCCGTCACGAAGGCTGCCACGGCCAGCAAGGGCGTGAGCAGGTAGCTGTAGGGAGGATGCGAAAGCACCGCCATGACCGCCGCCGGTCCCGACTCCTCGCCGAAGACCACGTATCCGCCACCCCACAGGAAGGCCACTCCGACCACCCAGACGACGACACGGACCGCACCCTTGGATATGCCGAGGATCGCCTGCACATTCGTCAGCAAGAGCTCGATGATTCGGGCCAGATTCACAGCAAAGAGCATATAGAGGCCGGCGGCTATCCAGACGAGGACCATCCGGCCCACTGAGGCCTCCCGCATGACCAAGCCCATAGCCAGCGGTGTGAGGAAGACCACGACGATGCCTACATCTGCCAGCATCACCAGGGCGTCGAGGCCGACGCGGAAAGCCACTACCAGCCGCCGGGGGATGGGAGTGGGGAACAGGAAGTCGTAGTCGGCAGCGGGGAAGCTGAAGACGGCGCCCTCAAAGCCACGCTCGATCGATCCGAGGGTGAAGACGATCAGTAGTACGATCAGACCGAGCCGCACCTGGTCGACCGGCAGCGCTGGGACAGGTACTGCACCGTGCGGACCCATGAAGCGCGTCATTGCCACCGAGGCGAAGCTCGCGCCGACCCAGAGGAGGAAGAACAGGGTGACGATGAGACGCTTCGGGCTGCTCACCAGCGACAGGAGCCCGTTCTTGAGCAAATGTAGACGCAGGTAGATCAGGGCTGCCATTCAGGGCGTCTCCGGCCTGTCTGTGAGAGCCAGGAAGATGTCCTCCAGGGAGACGTCGTCTCCCATGCGCGTACCGGCGCGCAACTCCTCGAGGTTGCCGGCGGCTATGACCGTTCCGTGATCGAGGATCAGGACGCGGTGACACAGGTGCTCGACGGTGTCGAGGATGTGTGAGCTGACCAGAACGGCGGCTCCCGCGGCGGCGGAGCTGACCATCATGTCCCGGATCATCCGCTGGCCGGCCGGGTCGATGCCGATGAGCGGCTCATCGAACATGAACAGGCGGCTGGAGTGCATGAAGGCGCAGGCGACGGCCACCTTCTGCTTCATGCCCTTGGAGAGGGTGGTGATCAGGGCGTCCTTCTTGTCCCACAAGTCCAGTCGCTGGAGCAGGCCGTCGGCACGGCTGTCGAAGTCGCCGGTCTCGCCGTAGGCCATGTGGATGAAGCGGAGGTGCTCGCGGACGGTGAGCAGCTCGTACAGGTTCGGCGTCTCGGGCACCAGCGAGAGGGCGAGCTTTGCCTCCCGGGTCTGAGTGGCCAGGTTGTAACCGGCGCAGTAGATGTCACCGGCGGTCGGTCTCAGAACACCGGCGATGCAGCGCAGGACCGTGGTCTTGCCCGCACCGTTGGGGCCGATGAGGCCGACGATCTCGCCAGGCCCTACGGCAAAGGAGACGTTCTGGACGGCCGCAAAGTCACGGTAATACTTGTCCAGGCCGTTGACGGCCAGCAGAGGCGGCGGGAGTGGTGCAGCAGGCTGCACGGTGTCCGCGAAGTAGCTCATCGAGCGCCCCTGAGCATCCCGGGGGCACCCAGGGAGGCTGCCCCGCAAAGGGATGAGAGAGTGCGTTGCCGGGAAGACAAGGCGCTGGTCCGGCACGATGGCCTGCAGGTCATGCTCAGTGGACCTCCACTTCGCGCAGACGGATCATGTTGTCGCCGGCGCAGCCGGTGGTGAACACAACGCGCAGAGCCCCGGTAGTGACCGGGGCGAAGTTGAGGGTCGGGCGTAGCTGGGCGTTGTCGGTGACGGCTGCCACCGTACGCCACTTACCCTCTTGCTGCACCTGGACCTCGAGCCCGCGGGCGAGGTAGATGGTGTCGCCCTCCGGGTCGAAGAAGTAGAGTTTGACCTGCTTCACCGTCTGCGGGGCGGAGAAGTCGAGTTGGAGCCAGTGGGGCGGGTCTGAGTAGTCCGAGAGCCACCGGCTGCTCTGACTGGTGGTCACCAGGCCGTCGATGGCGTTGTCCGGCGCGTTCCCGCTGAAGATGGAATCGGCGGAGGCCACGGTGCCCTTGGAGGACAGGGCGAGGTTGTCGGGGACTTGCGTTCCCGGGCTAGGCCACGAGCTGAAGTCCTCCAGTCGGCGTCGAATCTGGTCGCCCTGCAGGGAGCGCGGGCTGCGGTTCTTGGCGATGCAGAGTGCGGCCGCACAACCCGCAGCTTCGCCGATGGGCATAGTGGTTCCCATCACGCGGACTGAGCCATGAGCCACGTGGTCGGCACTGATGCAGCGACCGGCCACCAGGAGGTTGGCGATCTTCTTGGGCACCAGGCAGCGGTAGGGTATCTCGTAGGAACGACTCAGGTGGATTCCGGCCGCGTCGCCGGTACCATCGGCGGCATGGATGTCGATGGGGTAGAAGCCGCGGCTGATGGCGTCGCGGAAGGTCGCGCCCTGCAGGACATCTTCGCCCGTGAGGACGTACTCGCCGACGATGCGGCGGCTCTCGCGGACTCCTATGAACTCGGCGCTCTGCAGCAGGTAGCAGCCCTCGCAACCGGGCACGTACTTGCGGTAGAAGTCGACGAGCTGGAGGGCCTCCCGCTGGGCCTCAATATGTGAGTAGGTGAGGTCATCGACCTTGAGGCCGCTGACCTGCGGGATGTTGATGGAGTTGATGTTGGCGACGCCGTGCTCGCCGAGGATGACGGGCTGGATCGCGGCGCCGCCTGCGAAGCGGGTCGTCAGACCGCCCTCGGCACGAGCCTTCGCAACGAGGTCCGGCAGCTTGGGGCGCGCCGGAAGCAGCTTCGTGGTGTCAACGTTGCCGAGGAGAAACACGAGCGTCTGGGTCTGCGTCTCTTCGTCTCTGCCACGGCCGATCTCGAAGGGTGCTCCGGCCCAGGCTGCGACGTCACCATCACCGGTGCAGTCGATCACGATGCGCGAGAGGATTGCCTGAGGACCGGACTTGCCCTCGACCATCACGCCGCGGATCACGTTGTCGCGCACGATGGCGTCGACGGCGGTCGTGTAGAGCATGAGTTTCGCGCCGGACTCGCGGACCATGTCGAGGAGCACGACCTTCATGATCTCCGGGTTCCACATCTCGGCCGTGCCGCCGACCTGTTCGAGGCGCTTGAGGAACTCGGCCACGATGCCCTCGTTGAGCTCCTTGCGGAAGGCAGGGGGCACCAGGCCGGTCGTCGCCATGCCGCCGAGGGAACCGGCGCGCTCGATGAGCAGGGCGTCTGCGCCCATCCTGGCAGCGGTGACGACGGCGGCCACTCCGGCCAGTCCGCCACCGACGACCAGGACTTCGGGGTTCGCGACAACGGGCGCATCCACGACCCGGCGGACCTTGCCCTTGTCGGTCAGAAGCTCGGCAACGCTCTCGACGGCCGGGGTTCGGAGCGGCTGAGGACGCGGACGGACCCGATAGGCGGCATCCTCGCGGGCTCTGGTGGCCCGGATTGCGGCGACGTCAGCGCCGGTCAGGCGGACGTTGTCCAGCACGATCCGGGAGGCCTGAGTGCGACGGCCACTGTCGAGTCTGAGACCGAGCGCCGTCATGGCGGCGGTATCCACTCCGGCAGCCTGGACGTCAGCCACCGGCACCCGAACCGTCGTCCAGGCACCCGGTGGAAGGCTGAGCGGAAGCGTGTACTCCTTCGCCGAGGAGCGGGCGAAGAGGACGAGTTGCAGTGGCGCCTCGTCCAGATTGTACACGTCGAGAAGTAGCTGCTGGTAGGGCCGCCAGTCGCAGTAGCGCAGACCACCGCGGACGCTGGTGGCGGAGAACTGCGGCGGCGTCTCCAGTGAAGGATGGCCGAACAGGCGCACACGCATGGCCCCGCTGCCCTCGGTGCGAGGTTCGGTGACGGGCTCGGCCATGGCTGAGCGGAGGTTGCCGATGAATTCGTCGACCTGCGGTCGGTTGTCGAGACCGGAGATCAGGGAGACCTCCTCCGCGGCGCCGGCCGCAGTCATGAGAAGGAAACCCAGAAGGTACGCCGTCATAGTTCGCATAGAGTGCTCCCTGGACTGGTAACATCTGCCCGAGTGAGAGGATAACCTTCGCCGCCCGATATGCGCAAGCCTCCCGGGGGCTGTGGCTTGACGCCTCCGGTGCTTTCGTGTAGCCTTTGCCCGGGGTGAGGCACCGTGTCTGA
Source organism: Armatimonadia bacterium (assembly GCA_039679385.1). Lineage (NCBI taxonomy): Bacteria > Bacillati > Armatimonadota > Armatimonadia > Armatimonadia bacterium. The sequence continues at coordinate 120,742 of JBDKVB010000138.1, forward strand.
GACGCTCCGCAAGGACCCGCCGACGGCCGATTCCGCGCCAGCCTCCGTCACTCCGAGAGCAGTGTGCCTCGGCGTGGTGTCCATTGTTGCCGTAGTGTTCTTCATCCACTGGGCCGAGCTTGTGCTGGGCGGCTCACGCGGGCACACGGCAATGGCCAACACCAGCATCCCCGTTGGTGCCTTCACCTCCCTGGTAGCCCTGCTGGGTCTGAGTCGACTGCTTGGGCGGCTTGCTCCTCGCCTGCGCCTGAGCGAGTCCGAGTTGGTCGTCGTCTACTGCATGACCGCAGTGGCCAGCGTGCTGGCCTCCTCCGGCGCAATCCACTTCATCGTACCCGCCATCGCCGCTCCCTATCACTTCGCTTCGGCGGAGAACAACTGGGAGGCCCTCTTCTACCGGTACATTCCGGGATGGATCGGCCCCACGGACGAGAGGCTGCTGAACCGCTTCTTCGATGGCGGTGAGGCGGTGCCCGTCAGTATCTGGCTGGGCCCCTCGGTCGTGTGGTGCGGGTTCATCCTGGCCTGGGCGCTGTGCAGCCTGAGCATGGCGGCGATTGTGCGTCGCCAGTGGGTCGATAGCGAGCGACTGACCTTCCCGACGGTGTACGTGCCGCTGAGCATGACGGCGGAGGATGGGGCCTTCTGGCGCAACAAGCTGGCCTGGATCGGGATTGCGATTCCCTTCCTGATCGGGACGCTGAACACCCTCAACCTGAACTTCCCGTCGATTCCGAAGCTGGAAGTGCGCAACATCGACCTGTCGAGCAGCTTCAAGGACCAGCCCTGGAACGCCATGGGTGGGCTGTCGGTGTCCTTCTATCCCTTCGTGGTCGGGATCGCTTTCTTGCTGTCGAGCGAGGTCACCTTCTCGTGCTGGTTCTTCTTTCTGATGACGAAGCTGGTGCGGGTCATGGGGGCGGTGTTCGGGATTTCGGACTGGGGTACGACCAGCGCTTCCCGCTTCCCCTTTGAAGATCAGCAGGGAGCCGGCGCCTTCCTGGCGCTGACGGTACTGGCCCTGTGGATCGGTCGCAAGGAACTGCGGAAGGCCATCTCGGCGGCTTTCCAGTGGGGACAGGAGGAGGAAGAGGACACCCCGCGGTGGCCCGTGTGGGGTTTCCTGGCCACCTTTGCGGCGATGCTGGGGTTCTGCCGGGCAGCCGGGATGAGCTGGGGCATTCCGCTCGCGCTGCTGGGGCTATCACTCGCGTATCTGGTTGCGGCGACGCGGATTCGGGCAGAGACGGGCAATGCCTGGCTGTTCGGGCCTCGGGTCGATCCGCAGACACTGGTGGTCACCACTCTTGGGTCACGCAACATCATGCCCCAGGATCTGACCATCATGGCGTATCTGTCGAGCATCGCCAGCTTTGACCTGCGGTGCGTGACGATGCCGCATCAACTCGACGCCCTCAAGATCGCCGAGGCCCGCCACATCCCCCGGGGCAAGCTGACCTGGGCGCTGGCGCTCGGCCTCGCGATAGGGATTCCCGTGGCCTTCTGGGGTGCGCTGCTTGTGTGGCACAACATCGGCGCTCTGTCGAAGGCGGACACCTGGCGGACGCTGATGGGGAAGGCGCCCTTCGACCGTCTGCAGGGCTATCTCGTGGCACCGCAGCCGCCTGACTTGTTGGGGCTGGTGTTTGTGGGCTGTGGGCTGCTCTTCACGGTGTTCCTGTTCGCCATGCGGAGCAACCTGATGGCCTGGCCCTTCCACCCCGTGGGCTATGCCATCGCCAACACTGGGAGCATGCGGAACCAGTGGTTCCCCTTCCTGCTGGCCTGGGTGGCGAAGACGACCATCCTGCGCTATGGCGGCCCGCAACTGTACCGGCAGGTTCTGCCGTTCTTCCTGGGCCTGGTGGTCGGCGACTTCCTCAACGGTGGCCTCTACACCCTGATCGCCTGCTTCATCCCCAGCATGCACGTCTACCCGGTAAACTGGTAGGCGCGAGCTGTCAGAGCGCCCTGACCTCGCAGGTTGCCCCGGCGTCCTCGAGAGTCTGCGCGGCGACCTTCGCTTCCTGCTGGGTGGCGAAGCGGGCAAGCTGGACCGGCGTGCGGCTGAGGAGTGCCCTGGCCTGCTTGAGGGGAAGGGCGGTAACACTTTCGATGGCGGCCAGTACGGGCGCCTGCGGACCGCCTCCGAAGAGCTTCGACAGGAACCCTCCGGCCGGCGGAACACTGGTGATGATGACGGCCCACTGCTGTTCGGGCATGGCTGATCCGGACTCCTTTCGTCCCCCGAGAGAAGGGCTGCTCTCTTCGCCGTCGGTGGCGGCTGAACCTGCATCCATCGTGGTGTCTTGAGAGGAGGCAGGGGGACAGGCCGTCGGGAGGGAACAGGCACAGGCCTGCACGCCTGAGGTGGTACTTGCCTGAGACAGGAGCTGTGCGCAGGCAGGCGAATCGAAGCTGTGGGGAGATGATCGACATGGGCGAGAAGCTCGGAGTTGCCGTGATTGGCCTGGGAATGATGGGCGAGCGGCACGCGCGCATCTGGTCTGAACTACCGCAGACGAAGCTGGTCGCGGTCTATGACCTTGTGCCGGAGAGGTCGCGAGAGGTCGCTGCGCGTCTGGGAGCTGAGGCGGCTGAGAGCCTGGAAGCTGTGCTTGCCAGGCCTGACGTGCAGATTGTGAGCGTGTGCACCGACGACCAGTCGCATGTGGAGCCCTGTGTGAAGGCGGCTCAGGCGGGCAAGCACGTGCTGGTGGAGAAACCGCTGGCGACGAGCATCGAGGACTGCGACAAGATACTGGGGGCCTTCGGCGAATCCGGAACGAAACTGATGGTCGGGCATGTCGTGCGCTTTGACCCGCGCTATGCCACTGCGAAGCAGGCGATTGCGGACGGTGAGGTCGGCGACATCATCCAGGCCTTCGGTCGGCGCAACAACATCGTGGCCTCCGGACGACGCATCGCCCCGCGGACCTCGGTAGCCTACTTTCTGGGAGTCCACGACATCGACATCCTGCGCTGGTTCGTGGGCTCGGAGATCGTGCGCGTGTATGCCGAGTCGTGCAGCAAGGTCCTCGCGGACGTCGGCTCGGAGGACACGATCTTCACGGTGATGAAGTTCGCCAACGACGCCGTGGGTTGCCTCGAGACCTGCTGGGTCGTGCCGGAGGGAGTGGCGAACACCCTCGATGCGCGGATGGAAGTTGTCGGGACCGCAGGGCGTGTTGCGGTCAGGGTCGGAGACGAGTCCTGTGATATCTCCTCGCAGCAGCGGACACGGCGGCCGGACATCGCCTACGGTATGCTGATGCTCGACCAGCAGTACGGAGCCCTGCGAACGCAGTTGGAGCACTTCGCCGACTGCGTGATCAACGACAAAGAGCCGCTGGTGAGCTGCGAGGATGCGCGAGCCGCTGTCGCCGTGGCTGCGGCGATCCACCGATCTCTGGACACGGGCGCTCCGGTGACGCTGTAACCGACCGGGCCAGGTGGGTGTCTTAACGCCCCGCAGGAGAGGACGCACAATGACGGAACAGGGAAAGCCTGGGGTGCGCCGGCTGGTTGTGGCAACGCGCAACGAGGGCAAGCGGAAGGAACTGGCGGAGCTCCTCGCCGACCTGGGAGTAGAGGTGCTGTCCTTGGCCGACTTCCCGGAGGCGCCGGAGGTGGAGGAGCCCTACGAGACCTTCGCCGAGAACGCTGCTGAGAAGGCGACCGTGATTGCCCGCGAGACCGGCGAGTGGGCTGTGGCGGATGACAGCGGTCTTGTGGTTGATGCGCTCGGTGGCGAGCCAGGGGTGCACTCCAGTCGCCTTGCGGCCACGGATGCTGAACGAATCGCCTGGATTCTCGGGCACATGGCACAGGTGGCGGAGGAGAGTCGGCAGGCCCACTTCACTTGCGTCGTCGCGCTGGCCTCGCCGGAGGGTCTGGTCGGCGAGTGGGAAGGTGCGGTGCAGGGCACTATCGCGCAAGAGCCTGCGGGGACGGAAGGCTTTGGGTTTGACCCCGTGTTCTACTACCCGCCGGCCGGAAAGACCTTCGCGCAGATGTCACGGCAGGAGAAGAGTGCTGTGAGTCACCGCGGTCGGGCCCTGGTTCGCTTCCGGGAGGCTTTCGGCGCCTTCTGCGAGTAGGCAAGTGAGACCGAATCCCGGCGGAAGGGGCCATCGGGGCATCTGCTAAGCAGGATTCAAGAGGTCGCGAAGAGAATTCCCTTGTATCGAGCGGCTGCCCCCGGGTGGGCGCGCCGTCTGATTGTGGATACAACGAAGGAGACCAACTCGCATGTGGAACCGCATCAAGCGGCTGTTTCGCGCTATGTTCGGCTGGCTCATTGGTGGGGCCGAGAATCCCGAACTGGTCCTGCGCCAGCTTCGCGACGACCTGCGCAACAAGATCCCGGAGCTGAACCGGCAGGTGGCCGAGGTTATCAAGCACGAGAAGATGCTCGAGATGCAACTGGAGCGGCAGACCCAGACCGTCGTCACCTTGCAGCCGCAGGTGGAGGCCGCTGTGAAGGCCGGGCCGGGGCGTAAGGAGGCTGCGAAGGCGTTGATCGTGCAGCTCCAGTCCTCCCAGGCCGAGATGGCAGAGACGCAGGCGGCCCTTCAGAAGGCGAAGGAGAACTCGGCCCAGATGCTGCAGATGCGCACGGCCTTCGAGCAGAAGGTGCGTCAGCAGATGCAGGAGGCCATGCGCCAGATCTCGCGGTACAAGCGTGCCGAGGCCGAGAAGGAAATGGCCGAGATCATGGGGAGCTTCGAGGTTGGGGATGAGGCCGACGAGCTCCAGCGGATGACAGAGAAGGTCGACGAGAAGTTGGCACGGGCGGAGGCCCGGCTGCAGGTCTCGTCCTCGAGCGTCGACAACCAGATCGCCCAGATCCAGGTGGAAGCGTCGACCGATTCCGCCGAACTGGCCTACCAGGAGTACCAGCGTCAGCTCGGCCTGACTCCGGAGACCCCTGCGGCGGAGCAGCCGGCCAAGACGATGGAGGCGATTCCAGTGGCTCCTGCGACGCCGCCTGCAGCGCCACCGGCAGCACCGCCTCCGGGCCAGAAGCGGGAGGAAGCCCAGCAGGATGTGAACTGGGCTCAGCAGAACACGGACTCCCAGCAGCAGCAGTAGCCACGACCCCGGGCGGATGGCCCGGCTGAGGGTGGAGAGCACTTCGCGCCCGGACCTGGTCTGCGGTCCTTGTCTGCCGCATCGGGTCCGGGCGTTGCAGCTTTGAGAGGAAGGGTGCCGAGAGCGTCTATCTTCGCGAAGGGAGCGGGCGAAGGCCCGGTGGACCGCAATCCATGAGTACCTCCGACACAGCCCCGTGGGTGCAGCAGATCAGGGATAGCTTCACCTCGGCGGGCGCTTCGGTGTTCCTGATCCACGGCGTACGCGACCGCTTTCCCTATGGTGGCGCCTATCTTCCCCTGCCCACCTTCCTGCACCACGCCTTCTGCGCAGACAAGCTCACGGTGTTCTACGACATCAGTGAGGGACTCCGCTTCGCCCGGCCGGAGGACGAGAACGTCTTCAAGGCCTTCCTGGGCGTCTACCGCGCTCAGACCGGTCGGCCCTCGGAGGAAGACCTCATCAAGCCCGGCGTCGCGATTCCACTGCTCCAGGAGTTTCTCTTCGGACGCGACAACGTGGCACTGGTGATCGACTATGTGGACAAGGTTGCACCTCGGGATGAGCCGCGGTTCATGACCTTCGAGGAGCGCCGTGTCGTCTCGATGCTGCGACGCTGGTCGGACGATCCGCGTCTGCTGCGTCGCAACAGCTTCGTCTTCCTGCTGTGCGAGTCGCTGGCCGACGTGAACGAGGAGCTGTACAGCCGGGGCTCGCGGACCGAAGTGGTCGAGATCCCGATGCCGGACGCTGCCGAGCGCGAGGCCTTTGTGGGCGATGAGCTCGAGCAGCTAGCCGAGGCCAAGCCGGAGCTTGAGATGTCGCCGCAGGTGCTCGCGAGCATCACCAACGGCCTGTCGCGGGTGCAGATCGGGGCTCTCCTGCGCAGTGCCGGCCGACAGAAGCAGCCGGTCGGCTTCGGCCTGACGGGGAAGTGGAAACGGGCGGCGATCGAGCGGGAGATCGGTGAGCTGGTGGAGTTCACGTCGCCGCAGTTCGGTCTCGATGCGCTGGCCGGGGTGGACCTTCAGAAACAGATCCTGATCCGGACGGCGGAGGCGCTGCGCTCGGGCAAGACGGCGGTCGTGCCCAAGGGGATACTGCTCACCGGCCCTCCAGGTTGTGGGAAGACCTTCTGCATGGAGTGCTTTGCCCACGACTGCGGGATTCCCTTTGTGCAGTTGAGGAACGTCTTCAGCAAGTACGTGGGATCGACCGAGGCGAACCTGGAGAAGCTGTTCTACCATCTCGAGGCGCTCTCGCCGGTGTTCGTGTTCATCGACGAGTTCGACCAGTCCTACGGCCGCCGTGTTACCAGCGACAGTGACAGTGGTGTGTCGCGGCGGGTCTTCGGGATGTTCAACAACTTCCTCAGCGATGAGCGGCACCAGGGCAAGATCCTGTTTGGGGCTGCGACGAACAGGCCGGACCTGATCGACCCCTCGACAATGCGCGCAGGCAGGTTTGACCTCAAGCTGCCCTTCCTGCTCCCGGACCGCACGGCACGTGAGGCAATCCTCCAGGTGAGCCTGCGAAGTCTGCAGGTCGCGCATGACATCAGCGACTTCGGTGAGGCGGCAGAGAAGACCCAGGGGTACTCGGGGGCCGACCTGAAGGAGATCGTGCGAATCGCCCAGCGGCGAGCGGTCTTCGATGGCCGGGAGAGGGTCACCGGCGACGATGTGATGTATGCGGTCGGCGACTACATCACCCCCACGGTCAGTCGGGGCGACGAGATACGGCTCATGGAACTGCAGGCCGTCTTGTCGTGCACTTCCCGAGCGCTGCTTCCCGCCGAGTATGTGAAGGGCGTCGAGGATGGCAGCCTGCGCCGCGAACTCGGACGGCTTGAACTGACGGTGTCCTGAGTCTATCCACAGAGCGACTTCCGGGCCGGCGATCGGCCTGCGTGAGTGAGGTGCAGGCAGGGCCTTTTGGGATGCAGACAGACTCGCCAGGTGAGGACAGGCCGGGCGGTCCCGGTGCGCGGAGGATCGGCCTGCGTGCAGTGCTCGTGGGTGTCGGTGTGTGCGTGGTGGTGGCCCTGGGGTTGTGGGCGGGCACGGGAAGGGCCATCACTCACGCGGTCGCGGCTCATCAGCAACGAACCTGCCTGAGCAACCTGCGCCAGCTTGGCCTCGGCTGTCTCGTGTACTGTGTGGACTACAGCGGGCCCTTTCCCGATGGGCGTGTGTGGTCCGACCTGACCTTGCCCTATGTGCTGAGCCTGCGGATGTACCAGTGCCCGAGCCTGCCTGACAGCCCCTGCGGGTATGCGTACAACTCGGCGCTTGGCGGCGCGTCAGAGGAGAAGCTACGAGTGCCGGACCAGGTGGCGATGCTCTTCGACGGCAAAGGTGGGTGGAATGACAGCGGGGGAGCGGAGCGGGTCGTCGAGCGGCATGAGGGGTTCAACTGCACCTTCGCCGACGGTCATGCAGAACTGGTACGAGGCACCCACGAGGTGGTGTGGATGCCTCGCTACAGTCAAGACCTCAGGCCTCAGCCCAGGTAGTGCCAGGCCATGTCCACGACACGGCCGCCCTCGAAAGTGAAGGTCTTGCGCCAGCGAGAGTCGTCGCCACCGGCGCGGACAGTGCACTCCATGGTCAGCTTGCCCTCGCCATCCTCCACGTCGTTGACCTCGATGTCGTAGCGCACCAGGGTCTCCCCATACTGGCTGCGCAGGTACCTGGCACACTCGCTCACAAGTTGCTTCTCGGTTGTCTCGGTGCTCATTGCTCTGCTCCCGTTGGTGTATGCTCCCACGCTGACTGTGACTAAGCCCCGAGTATACCTCGCCGCGCGCAACTGCGCCAACAGGTTCGGGGGCTCGTTGAGTCCTTCGGCCCGCGTCATTGAGCCCCGAGGAGCGACGCTGCGGCCATGGCCTGGAGGTGCCTCGTGGGAGTCCCGGCAAGCACACCGCAGGCAGGTGCGAGGATGTCTGCACCCCAGCCCAGCGCCTTGCGGGAGGCAAACATGATGACCTCCGGCGGGCCGGCCTCCAGGAGTCGGGCACTCAGGTTGCCCATGAGACGCTGGTGGTTCAGCACCGCGCGGGCCTCGCGAAGGTCGGCCAACTCGTCAAGGCTAACAGCCTCGGCCTTCGTCTCGGCAAGGGCCGGCAGGATGGTGTGCGGGTTGCCGCAGAGGTGCAGGATCACCGGCGCGCCGGCTGCGTGGAGGGTGTCGATGAGACGCGCAAGGTAGGGCTCGGCGAACTCCCGGTAGCGGTCGGGGCCGAGGATCTCACCCGTCGCCGTCGGGTCGGCGATCGTCAGGAGATCCGCACCGGCCCTGATCTGCTCGACCGCGAAGCCCTCCAGGAAGCTGGTCACGTAGTCCAGGAGCCTGTGCACCGAATCGGGCTGCCGTCGCAGGGCCCGCAGGAGCAGGGACGCCTCAAGAAGCTGCCCGGCCAGGCTGACGGGACCCACGAGGCTGCCAACCAGCGCCAACTCGGGAGCCTCCGCACGGGCCAGGCGAAGAGCCTCTAGCACGACAGGTCGCCGATCCCTGTCAGGAGGAAGCTGCGCTCGCCGAAGCGCAGCCTCGACCGCAAGGGCCGGTTGGGTGGCCCGGTCGCCCTGAAGGAGCGGCTCGTGCAGGATGCGGGGCTGAACCTGGCTGTCGCCCAGATTCACGGTGGCACCAAGGGCCTCGGCCTCGACGGTCATGCAGAAAGGCACGCCGACATTGTCAAAGCCCGTGGCGCGTGCCATCGCCACGGCCAGCGTCGCCATCGCCTTCGCGTCCGTGTGGGCCTCGGGCCACCAGCATCCCGTCTGCTCCATCACCTCGGTGACGGCGAAGGACATCATCCCACCCGGGCACAGCACCGGCGGGTGTGGGGCGGGTTCACCGCGCAGGCACCGAAGCGTCAGGTCTCGTGAGGTCACTGCGGCAGCGCCAGCGGGAGCTTGCCCCACTTCTCGCCGGCGTCCATCATGGCCGTCACGTTCTCGAAGGGTGTGTTGAGCGGGACCTCGCAGCCGCTGGCCAGAATGAACCCGTGGGGATTGTCACCGGCCTTGCGGAGGCAGTCGATCACCTCGGCCTCGATCTGCTCCGGCGTACCCTCCAGAAGCGTCTGCGCGGGACGGACATTGCCCATGAGCCCCACACGATCCCCGACGCGTGCGCGAGCCTCAGCAAGGTCGACCACATCAAGGCTCAGCACATCGCCGCCGGTGTCGGCCAGGGCCTCCAGCAACCGATGGGTCTTGCCACACACGTGGACGACCGCCGGGAGGCCCTGCGCGTGGATGGCGTCTACGGTTCGCGCCAGGTAGGGGAGAGCGTAGGTGCGGAAGAGCTCCTCGCTGAGCACGCTGCCGGTCGCCACCGGGTCCACGATCACAGGCACGCCGCCGACTCCCGCACAGGCCTCCACGAACCGCTGCGCAACGACCAGGGAACGGTCGAGGAGCTCGAAGACCAGGTCGGGATTGCGCCGCAGGTCACGGGCAAGGATGTCCGTGCCACGTAGGCCGGCGGCTGTGGTGAAGGGCGCAGCGAAGCAGCAGCCGACGAAGACCTCGTCGCCGACCTGCTCCACGCAGTAACGAATCGCCTCCAGGTAGACGCGCATCCCGTTGTCGCCCCAGGGGTCTGCGTTGATGGTCTTCGTGACGTCCTCCGGGGAAGCGACCAGGGGCTGGTCGATCCGAGCGGCGTCGTCCTCGGGGTAGTACAGACGAGTGCCCATCGCCTCGGCCAGGACGCCGGTGTCGGTGAAGATCGTGATCATGTCCTGGTGGTAGAGGCGGTAGGCGGCCACGTGAGCCTGTCCCATCTTGAGGCCGTCGCGCCCATGCTCGCGCACGGTCATCTTGGCGACGCGGGCTGCATGGTTGAGGAGGAGAGGGACGATGGGGACACGGTCGATGGGCTGTCCGCCAAGCAGCGCTCCGATGCGCTCCTTCGGGGTCACTTGGCCTCACCCACCCAACGACGGACGGTCTCAATGCCCTCGCGGGGGCTTGATCCGTAGGCATCGGCACCGATCTCTGTGCAGAAGGCCCAGGAGACCGGCGGGCCACCGAGGAGCACCTTGACGCGGTCGCGTATCCCGGCCGCCACAAGGGCATCGACCACGCGCTTCATCCCGTGGCGAGTGGTAGACATGAGCGTGGAGATGGCGACCACGTCGGCGCCGACCTTGCCGGCTTCCTCGACGAAGCGCTCCACGGGCACGTCGCGACCGAGGTCATGGACCTCGAAGCCTGCGGCCTCCATCATGACGCGGACGATGTTCTTGCCGATGTCGTGGGTGTCGCCCTCAATGACGCCGATGACGACCTTTGCGCGAGGACCGGAGGCGTCCTCCTTGAGGTGCGGCTGGAGGACGTCCAGGGCTGCATACATTGCGTCGGAGCACAGCAGGATCTCGGGGACGAAGTACTCTTCCTCGTCGTACTTGACGGATACGACGTCCATGCCACGGGCAAGGCCCTCGTGGATCGCTTGGTGTGGGTCAAGGCCCGCCTCAAGCGCCTCGTGGGCAAGCCTGACGGCGGCCTCCTCATCCATCTGAACGACGGCGTCTGCAAGGCCCTGCAAGATGACGGAAGGACTGTCCGGCATGCGGCACCTCCTGTACTGGGCCACAGGCCGGACTGCCCCTCACAGACTGCTCGGAGGAGGGCTGGACCGGCCGTGGCGTGGGTTGTTTGCGCTAGTGCTGCCCACCCGGGGCAGCGGGGGCATCGTGGCTTCGAAGGACCACATCGCCCCCTGTGCTCAATGGCGCGGCGAAAGCCTCGAGTCATGCCATGGCCGGCCCATGCCTGTCACCTCCTGCGTTCTGACTGGTTGGCTTCAGAGTTAGGTCGCTTCAGTGTCAGCAGCTACAAGGGCTACCCCGTCGCTGCCTTGAGCATCGAGGCACAGACCGATTCGGGCAAGAGGACCAGGTAGTCCAGGTTCATCGGGTTGCCGTCGAGATTGGTCAGTTTGATCGTGTGAGAGCCTGCGCTGAGCCCGAAGGCAAGCGGCTTGCCGTCTGCACCAAGGAAGCTGCCGTGGGCCCAGTCTCCGACCGTGGCGCTGGAGAGACCGCCGGTGTCGGAGAAGAGCTGCTTGACCGCCGGGCCACCGTCGATGGAGAGTTCGCGCTGCGTCGATGTGGTGCAGCAGTAGCGAAGCGCGACCACGTACTTGCCCTCGGCGGGTGCGTTCACGTTCCAGCTTAGCCAGTGCCCCGGGTTGTCCCAGTGCGAGATCGACTTGCCGCTGGCACCGAACTTGTCCTCGCGGAGCTGGACCTCGCCGCCACCCTGGCCGGTGAAGGCCTCGGCCTCTGCGAGGGTTCCCTGCTTGAGGGGCTGGTCGGCGATTCGCACGGCAGTGACACCACGCAGAGAAACGCCCTCGCCCTCGAAGACGCCCGTCACATCAAGGGAGGACGGACCGGCGAAGGGCGCGATCGGCTTGGTGACGGTCACGGTGATCTCGGCCTCGGCTGTTGCACCCGCAGCGGCCTTCATCTCGATCTTCTGCGGAGTGACGGTTGCGCCGGCCGGGGCAGTCAGTGTGACGGTGCCGGAGATCGCGCGGTCGGCCGGAGCAGCGAGTACGACCCTACCCTTGACCGTGTCGCCCGTCTTCACCGAGGTGGTGTCGAGGAACAGGCCCAGGGCTGCGGCGGTGTTGCCGATGAAGTCGGTGGTCACCGGTGACTGGGGGTAGGCCATCGCGAGATGGGCGACGTCGATCCGGTAGATCGGGTCCTGCATGAGGCAGACGCGGCGATCAGAGGCAGGGATCGTGGTGCTGTAGATGCGGAGCTCGCCGGGCACGGAGGTGATGATTTCCTCGCGCCAGTCTCCGCTGACGTCGGCCCAGGCGATCTGTGAGCCCTGCATGCCGCGGGTGAGCGTCGGCCCCTGGTACTTGGTGACGGTGCCGCCACCGGTGATCTCACGCAGCGGGTCAGCGTCCCACCAGACAGTGGTGGTTCCGGGGACCTTCTCATAGCTGCCGAGGACCTTGCCCTGGGAAGAGAAGATCCAGCGCGGCGGGCGACCGTTGTAGCTCACCTTGTTGGGGTCGCCCCTGCCGTCTTCCGAGCCCCAGCACTCATAACCGGGATTGGTGGGGTCGACGTCGGCGGTCATGCCGGTGCCGATATGGTAGGTGCGCTCGTTGAAGCCCCAGAGGAGCTTGCCGGTCTTGGCGTCGGCCACACAGATGCCGTTCTGCACATGCCCCGGCTCGATGAAATAGGCGATCTCCAGACCCGGACGCGAGGGGTCGAGGTCGGTGACGTAGCACTTGTCGGGATGTCCCAGGCCGGTGGACCACAGGCCGTTACCGTTGTCGTCGACGACACAGGAGCCCAGGATCACTTCGTCGCGACCGTCGCCGTCGATGTCGGCTGAGTGCATGAAGTGGGCGCCCTGTCCGCGATAGGCGGGACGCTCCTCCTGGCCCGACCAGTTCCAGACCTCGGTGAGCTTGCCGTCATGCCACTGGTAAGCAATCAGCCGCATGAGGGTGTAGGTGCCCCGGGCCACCAGCAGGCAAGGGGTCTTGCCGTCGAGGTAGGCAACGCCCATCTGGTTGCGGGAGGCGTAGTTGTAGTTGCCGAAGGGCTCGCGCGCAGGCCAGTCGACGCGAGTCAGTTCCTTGCCCGTCATGCCGTCGAGGATGGACAGGTACTCCGGGCCGGTAGTTACGCGGCCGTCGGGATCGCGCGGGTCACCCTCGCCGGTCTTGACGGCGACCTCGGCCTTGCCGTCACCGTCGAAGTCGTAGACGACATAGGGCGAGTACCAGATGCCGCGCTCGATGGACCAGCCGAGGTCCTTGCGCCACAGGAAGGTACCGTCGTTGAGGTAGGCCTCGAGCTTGTAGGTGTCCGGGCTCGGGGTCCAGTACGAGGAAGCGGGATCGATGTTCGTGTTGGGCTGCTTGAGGACGAAGTCGTACTTGCCGTCGCCGTTGAGGTCGGCGATCCCGGCCTTCTGGAAGGTGTAGTCGCCCTGCAGCTTGATCGAGCGATAGGCCTGGCCTGCGAAGGGTTCGACGGTTGCCAGGGCGGCTGCGTCAGCAATCTCGGTTCCGTTCACGACCGGCACGACACGCCAGGTCATGCCCTTGCCGTCGCCCGCTGTCTGGTCGACGAAGTCGGTGGTGGCGGCGATGGGAGCTGCGTTCATCTTGACCGGTGCGCCCTCGCCGGCGCTGCGGTAGACGTTGAAGGCCACCTTCGGGGCATCGGCCTTGAGCAGACGCCAGCTCAGATAGACGCCCTTTTCTGCGGGGATGGCCACGAGGCCACGGTCCATCTTCTCCTCGATGCGCTGGGTCGCGTAGCCCTGGACGAGGGGCTTGACCACGCGCTCGGGTAGCACGCCAGGCTTGAGCTCGACGTCATCCACCCAGGCGGTAGCCTTCTCGCCGCCGGTCACGCGGACGTAGACCTGCTCGCAACCGTCGGGAACGATGGCCTGCGCGGTGAGCTTCTTCCAGTCCTTGGTGCCCTCGATCGAGTCAGAACCGATGGCCCAACTGATGACCTGACCGGAGGAGCTGAGGGCCACGACGTCGAGCTCGACGGAGCCGGAGTCTTGCAACTTGACCCAGGCGGTAGCATCCCAGACCTGGCCGGGAGTGACGAACTGGCGACCGGCGTTGGTGACGGCGAAGTCGCGCTCGCCGTTGCGCTCGACCTTCAGGCACTGCTTCCCGCTGTGGGCCTCGGTTGAGACTGTCGCCTGGCCCTGGCCATCACGAGACCAGAAGGTCCAGTTGCTCGAGGCGAGGTCGGTTCCGGTCTCGAAGTTACCGTTGAGGATGCCGGCGGCAGGCCGCAGCTCGGGAGCCAGCGTGATCGTGTCGTAGTAGCACCAGCCGGGGCTCTTGGGATCGGCGTAGCGGTCATCGACCCAGAACTCGAACTTGCCGTCCTGGATGTCGAAGGTCCCAAGGCGCGAGCCCGCGGTAAGGAGGTTGCGCCACTCCTTGCCGTCGAGCGACAAGGCAAGACCGCGGCCGCCCTTGATGCTGACGACCCATTTGCCCTTGGGGATGTCCTTGATGACGGTGTGCAGGACGGGAGCGCCGTCTTCCGGCTTCTCCCGGTCCTTGAGGACGCGTGGCGACTGAAGGACGACTCCGCCGGACCACTTCTTGGCGGCGTCGTTGTCCTTGCTCCAGAGGTTCCACTTGTCGACGGGGTCGATGTTCTTGCCCCAGGCGTCTGTGGGCGAGGAGACGTCCTCCGCCTCGAACTGCATCGGAGCCTGAGCAAAGACGTAGCAGGGGACGGCGCATAGTGCCACTAGCAGGAACACGCGAGACATGACTTGGCCTCCATCTAGGCTGTTGTTGCTGGTGGACAAAGTGCGTAAGGCCATCGGTGCAAGGCGGGGCAGGGACTGTATCAGCCCCTGGGCACTCCGGCTGCCTCGAAGGCACCAGAGAGGTTCCGGTAGCAGTAGCGAGCGGCCTCGTAGGGGTCGTAGCCTTCCTGCGACCAGACACGGGTACTAACTTCCAGGGTGATGAAGTCGTTCCATCCGTTGTCCTTCATGGCGCGCAGGTAGGCGACGGAGTCAAGCTCGCCGTCGCCCAGCAAGAGAAGCTCGAAGGTGCCGTCCGCATGGCGCCGAGCATCAGTGATGTGAGTGTGCGCGGTGTAGGGCAGGAGCACGCGCACAGCGTCCTCGATCTCCTCACCGGCCAGGAAGAGGTGGACGATGTCGAAGTGGAGACGCACCCGGGGATGGCTGACGGTATCCAGGAGCCAAGTGATCCGCTCCGACCGGTCCACGGCCGCATTGCAGTGGGCCTCGCCGGCGACGACGAAGTCCTCGCGTTCGCCAAGCTCGGCGTAGGCTGCGAGGGTCTCCACCAGATCGCCCTTGATCGTGTCCCAGTCGGCGGTGCGTCCACCGAAGCCCATTGCGAGCACCGGCGGCTCGCGCATCCCCAGGTCGCGACCGAGCTGAGCACACCGGGCCATCAGGTCGAGGTTGGCCTGACGTGCCGTCGGGTCAGGCTGGTAGAGCCCGCCGACGATCATCATGGCCGGCATCGCCAGGTTGCTGTCCTGAAGGAGGCTGCGCAGGTGCTTGCGCCGTGCTGCGTCCATGTCCTGGGGCATCGCGCGGTCGTGCTTGGGACCGATGAACAGCTCGACGCCCTCGTACCCCATCTTCGCCAGGGCAGGGAAGGCGTCCTCGAGCGGAACGGTCGGCATGGCATAGGTTCCGTAGGCGATCTTCATTACCGGCTCCTTGCGGCGAAGGCGTTCTGGCCCCGGCAAGGCCGAGACCCTCACAGGATCGGCCACTGAGGTCTACCTACTTTTTGGGTGGCAGACTTGTGGTGTTCTTGTACGCCTCGGCGAAGTTCTCCTCCCAGTGTTTCTCGATGCCCGCACGCCAGGCTTCGGCGGCAGCCTTCATCTCCTGGGTGACATCCGGGAAAGCGTTGCGCAGGTTAGTGCGCTCTCCCGGGTCAGCCTTGAGATCGGCGAGGAAGACCTCGTCCTCTGGAGGTGCACCCTCGACGAGTTGGCCGTTGACGACGAGCTTCCAGTTGCCCTGGCGCAGGGCAGTCTGCTTGCCCATCTCCCAGAAGACCGGGCCGTGAGGACTGGGCGACTTGTCGGCGACCATCGGCAGGAGGTCGAGACCGTCAAGCTGGTACTGCGAGAGGTCACCACCCGCGGCCTTGAGGAAGGTGGGGAACACGTCCATCATCGCCCCGACCTCGCCAAGGACCTGGCTCGCAGGGATCCGCCCCGGCCAGCTCATGATCGCAGGCACGCGGATGCCGCCTTCGTAGAGACTGAACTTGTGGCCCTTGAGGCTGCCGGTGGTGCCTCCGTAGTACGGGTCTTTGGTGCCGTCGAGCCAGTTGCGCGTCTCTCGGGAAGGGCCGTTGTCGCTGGAGAAGAACACGCAGGTGTTCTCCAGCAGGCCCTTGCGCTGCACCGCCTCCATGACCGCGCCGACGCCGTCATCGACCGCACTGAGCATGGCCGCCATGATCCGACGGTCCCAGGGCAGGTCAGGCAAACGGTCAAGGTACTTCTGTGGCGCATGCATGGGATAGTGCGGAGCGTTGAAGGGCACGTAGAGGAAGAAGGGACGATCGTCGGCGGCGGCGCGCTCAACGAAGTCCACCGCACGCTCGGTGATCATCTCCGTGAAGTACTGCCCGTTGTCCCAGATCTCCCGGCCGTTCTCCCACAGGTCATGGACAGGATCGGTGCCGCCGCCCATGCCCCAGTAGAAGATGTGGGAGTAGTAGTCGATGCACCCCGCCAGGAAGCCCAGCCACTCGTCGAAACCGTTGTGCTGGGGCCGGCAGGCCTCTGCGACGCCCAGGTGCCACTTGCCGAACAGGGCAGTGCGGTAGCCGAGAGGCTTGAGAGCTGCGGCAAGCGTCGGTGTGGAGGGCATGAGGCCGGTGGCCTGACGATGACCGGCGAGGATCGCGCGGACTCCGGCATGGCACGGGTAACGGCCCGTGAGTAGCGAGGCCCGTGAGGGCGAGCAGACCGGCGAGTTCGAGTACCAGTTGGTGAAGCGGGCGCCGGAGGCTGCCAAGGCATCAAGATGAGGCGTACGGAAGTCCGTAGCTCCCATGCAGGACAGATCTCCGTAGCCGTGGTCGTCGGTGTAGAAGATAACAAAGTTGGGTTTCCTGGTAGTCGGCATGCTCGGTTCACCCTTGTCTGGAGAGAACGTGCGAAACAGGCCCCCGCACTCACGGTTCTACTGACCGGTCTTGAGGAGGACGACACGCTCCACACAGATCGCGTTCTTGTCTGTAGCGGAACCGTGAGGGAAGGCCGGTCCCTCGAACTTGAGGCTGGCCCAGATATCGAACTTGGCCTCCGGGTTCAGGGCATCCTGGGCGGCATCGACGTCGAGCTGGATGATCCAGCTCCAGAAGAAGTACATGTAGTAGGAGGGCGCCAGTGAGTAGGTGCCCATCTTGTACCAGTGATAGCCGGGGCCGGGAACGTCCTCGGGCTTGATAGGCTTCCCGCCGAAGGTCTTCTTGTTGAGCTGATCGTAGAGGCCCCACTGCATGGGCAGGCGGTACTTCTCGACCGGATGCGAGTCGGTGTCGACCTTCGTCGGGAACTCCAGACGATTCGTCATCCCGCTCTCGGCCTGCGGGTCCTTCACCACGCGCACGATGTCCTTCCAGTTGCGGGTGGTGATGGCGGTGAAGTCGTGTACCGAGGACCTGGGCATGGAGCGGAACTTCTCCGGCAGCGGAACGAACCCGAAGGCGGTGTACCTGCTCACCTCGGCCTCGGCCTGTTGCCGCTCGCGTTCCTGGGCGGAGGCAGGAAGACGCATCTGAGCCTGGTCGAGCCAGGTCAGGCGGTAGCGAGTGGCGGAGTCGTCGCGGTTCAGCGGCATGGTCTCCGGCGTGCCGCCGGTCGCCAGCCACTCACTCATCAGGCGACCGTTGAGGACCACCGTCGCGCGATCCAGCGGCATGCGAGCATGACGGACTCGGCGCAGAAGGAGGGGATCGGCCTTCGTGGCCCGCTCTGCTTGCTCGAAGATCGCCTGGGCCTGGCGGACGAAGGACAAGTCCAGATAGCCGAGTTGGGTCGGCGCGGTGCCCATGCTGCAGTAGGCGGGCTTCGCGATCGCGGCCGATTCGAGGACATGCAGGTACTGGAGAACGTAGCGGCCCGCCGGACCGTAGAAACCATCCATGAAGGTCTGTACGCAGCGCTCGTAGTCCTGGTAGGGGTCCTCGAGCATCTTCATCATCATCCAGACCTTGAAGTCGCGCAGGTCGGCGAGGATCGGGTACTCGTGCTCCGTGAAGACGCCCTCGACGCGGTGCTCGGCATAGAAGCGGTAGTCGATGGGATAGGTCTGCACCGTCGGCATGGGCAGACCGTAGGGCTGAGCGTAAGTCACCGCGTAGTCCCAGATGCGCAGGTGCTTGGCGATGGCGGCCCAGCTCAGCAGATGCTCTCGGAAGGTGGCGTTGGCCGGGTCGGTGATGGGCTTGGTGAAGTTGCTGGTGGTGTCGCACAGGCGAATCAGGAGGTTGTCGCGTGGGCGAAGGCTCTTGGGCGCCTTCTGCGTGTACTGGTAGGCAAGGGTATCCAGGAATATCTCCGGGTACTGCGGCCGGACGGCGTCGGAGATGGCGTTGAGGAAGTCGATCAGCGGGCCGGCTTCCGACTCCTCAGCGCGAGCGATGGCCTGACACTTCTCACACTGGCAGGGACCGCCCCAGTCGTTCTGGGAGATGTCGAACACCGTCGGCGCTGGACGCCCGTCCTGCGCTGCCTGCTTGCGGCTGGACTCGATGTAGTTCTTGAGGCGTTCGATGACGAAGGCGCGCAACTCGGGGTTCGTCAGGCAGAGCTGTGCCCGGTCGGCGGCACGCTCGCCCTTGATGAGCGAGAACCACTCGGGGTGAGTCTTGAGGTACTGGGCCGGCGGAACGTAGGAGTAGAAGGTATGGACGTGGTAGGGAGGGCCGTAGTCGAGAGCGCCGCCATACTCGCCGGAGAGCGCGGCGTCGCCCTGCCGGTTGAGGCGGTTGCGTGCGGCGAAGCGGCCGCCGTCATCGCCATAGAGCGCGTAGATGTCACGGTAGGCGAAAGCAGGCTTGCCGTTCAGAGACACGCCCTCGACAGGGAGGGTGGCGCGACTCGGGACCGTCTCCTCCCACGGGTTCCACCAGTGCACGCCGACCACGTCCTCGAGGAAGTGGTACACGGCGTAGAGGGTTCCGCGAGGCCTGCCCCCTGCGAGGAGGAGGAAGTCAGGGCCTGAACGGACAGCCCAGGCTTCGGAGTCCATCACGGAGGCCTTCAGACCACGGGCTGCGGCGAAACGGGTTGGGCCGACGTAGATCGCGGGACCGGCGACGGCAGTCTTCTCGGCAGACACGGTGAAGTCGGCTCCGGTGACCTTGCCCAGGTACTCGGCGAGCTCGCGGGCTGCCGTCTGCTCAGGTTGTGAGGCATCGTCGGCCAGCACGACTGCGACGGACGAACCGGCCTCACGCCCCAGGGTGATCGCGTAGGAAGGAAGGGCGAGGACGGCTGCCAGTGCCACGAGAAGCCCGGTGCCGAAGGTCTTCATGGGTCTGCCTCCGAGGGAGGGATTGCGGCCTGCTATCCTAACCAAGGCGAGAGAGGCCCTGGAGCAACTCCTCGCCCAGAGCGCGGGGATGAAACACCGCCGCGCCGGGAGAGACCTCGACTCGGTGCGGCTTGCGGCACAGCTCGCGGACGGCCTGCGCCAGCGCTTCAGGATCACCGGGCGGCACCAGCGTCAGGCCTTCGCCCATCGGTGGCAACTCACGCATCGCGGGGCTGTCGGCAGTCACTACCCGGGCCCCGCAGGCGAGCGCCTGGAAGACCTTGTTGGGGATGACCCGCTGGGCCTTGCCGGTGGGAGCGAAGACGCCGAGACAGACCTGGGCCCGACGGAGGGCTCGCGGCAAGTCCTCATAGGGGAGCCAGTCGACCCAGTCCACGTTGTCCAGCCTCAGTTCCTCGGCGAGCTTCCGGGCTTCCGGGTAGGTCTGGCCGGTGCCGACCAGTTGGAAGCGTAGCTGCTTCTCCGGCATGAGGAGTTGCGCGGCGTGCAGAATCACCTCCACGCCGTGCAGTGGGATGAACTTGCCGTAGAAGAGCACGGTCATGGTGCCCGTTTCGTCTGCGGAGTCCGGCTCCTCCGGCGCAGGCGGGCAGAAGAGCCGGTCATCGGCGCCGACAAAGATGCGCAGGAAGCGCTCTGAGGGTATCCGGAACTCCTCGGCGACGTAGTCGATGTGGGCCTGGGTGTCGAGAAGGATCAGGTCGGCACTCTCGTAGGCACGTCTCTCGACACCCTTCAGCAGCCGGGCTCCGGGTCCGCTCGGGGACATCATCCGGCGGTCCTCAATGACGGTCTCATACAGGGACAGGAAGGCGTCGAGCACCACTGGTTTCGGGCGCGCCACGCTCCTGGCCAGCCGGGTGTCGAGATGCCCCAGGTAGCCCACGAGCACGGCGTCGTGCTCGAGCATCCGGCGGTACCGGCGGCGGAGGTCGCGTCTCGACCCCACCCAGCGCAGGGCGGTTGCGAGCTTCTCACGCGCACCGGAGAGCTGGGACTTGTCGCTGGTGCGCCAGACCTGCGAGTGGCACTCCATGACCTCCGCACCGGCCAGTGTCAGCCCCCGTTGGAGGATCTGGTTGCGGCAGTAGTCCTGATCGTAAGTGCCGAAGTAGCAGATGCGGGTACCCATACGGACAAGCGCGGTCCAATCGTGATCGTGCGGCGAGTCTGAGTGTCAGTGCTCGGGCTTCAGATTCTGGGAGAACCAGGACCGCAGGAGCTTCTCCCGCGGGGTCTGCGTGAGGCTCGGCTTGTTGTCGTTCATGTCCGAGCCGTACTCGACGCTCCAGCCGGACCACTCGCGGAAGGCGTGGTAGGTCCAGTCCCAGCCGTGCTCCTCGAAGAGGTCGATGCAGTCGCGCAGGTAGTTGAGCGCGCTATCACCCGGGGCCCAGCGAATGGCGCTGAACTCGCCGACGAAGATGTGCACGCCGAAGTCCTTCTGAAAGTCGACCACGGGCTGCAAGACACGTCGCAGGCGGTCCTTGTCCCACTGCTCCCCGTTTATGAGCCCAGGGTACGAGAAGCCCATCGCCTGCCCCTTCACGCCCTGGTGGGTGAAGGTGTGGGGCATGTACATGTGCACGCTGTAGATCGTCCGGGAGTCGTCGATGGGCCAGAAGTCGTCGAAGCCGTCAGGCCCGGCACCGATACCGGGCTCGACGATCAGTGGCGTCACCGGGTCTATCACTCGGATCGCCTTTGCCGTGCGGTTTGCGAGATCATGCCAACTGGGAACACCGGCGATCTGGCTGGTCTCGTTGGGCTCATTGCACAGGTCGTAGGCCCAGATGAGGTCGCGGCCCTTCATGCGTCGGGCGATCCTCTCCCAGCTCTCCACGAACCTGTCTTGCGCACGCACACTCTCGAAGATCCCCTTCGGCTTCCCAAGCTCGTCCTTCACCGTGGGTTGGGAGTGCAGGTCAACGACGACCATGACACCGTACTTCTCGCAGAGTGGCAGGACGGCTTCGAGATGGTCAAGAGCGTCGTCGAGCCAGGCGTCCCAGGCCTGCGCATCCGTAGGGTCGGCCTTCGCGGGGCGTGTCTGCGCCCAGTTCACCTGCCAGCGCAGTACATTGGCGTTCCAGTCCTTGCCCAGCACACTGAGGCTGTCCTCGTTCAGGTTCCCACCGACCATCGTCCCGCGCAGACGGGGTAGCGAGCGACCCGTGAAGATGGGATGCTGGCCGTCCCACAGGTACTTGTGCGCGGCGGCCGGTCGGCCTACATCGATGCGCACGTTGTCGAACCACATCTTCCCGCTGACAGCCTCAAGGCCGAGGACCAGCCGGGCCTCAAGGGCGTCGGCCGGAACCCGGACGGTGAAGAACACGCTGCGCCACCCGCGGGTCTCGCCCAGCCCGCGCATCTGTGGGTACCTGTTGCCCGAAGGCGTTCGGTACTGAAGCATGAACTTGACGCCGTTCCAGGACTGTGGAGGCACCGAGAGCTCCTCCGCACGCACGTCGGCCTGGAGCGTGACCATCTTCCCGGCGATCTGGTCGACGGGGAGCGAGAACTGCCTGACTCCTGCTCCGCCCGGGCTCTCCGCAGGACGCTCAAGGTAGATCGCGTGGCCCTGATCATCGCGTTCAACGAGGCGGCTGGTGCCGGTTCCTGCGAACTGCCACCCCTCGAGAGCGGCAGGACCTTCAAAGCCGGCCTGCAGCAGGGGCGGACGCACCTGCTGGGCCAAACCCGGTACCGAGCTCAGGGCAATCGACAGCACAACCAGTGCCGACAGGTTCATGGTCGCCTCCTGAATACTGGGGCTGGTATTCCCGCCGGGAGGGCTTCAGACCTGCCGGAGAGTGGCGAAGGTATGGGCGACCGGGGCGGGGAACCCCCCAGAGTCATCACTCGCAGCCCGGGTTCTAGGGGCGATCTGCAGGAAGGTCGCCACTCACGGGCGCACCAGTCGGAGCGCAATCCATGGATGCGACGATCTGCGTCATCCTTGGCGGCGGGGCTGGACAACGGCTGTACCCTCTCACCCGAGACCGTGCCAAGCCTGCAGTG
>JBDKVB010000139.1 GCA_039679385.1 Armatimonadia bacterium
TAGAGCTTCAGCGGGTCGTCTTGGCCCTTGCCGACATCGATGCCAAAGGGGAGCGCCCAGAGGTCGGTGAGGACCGCCTTCCGGGTCTGCTCGATCTTCTGGTAGGACTTGATGTAGGTGTCGTAGATGAAGCCGAGGACCCAGACCTTGTTGCCCTCGCCCTTGAGCAGGGCGGACCAGAAGCTGTAGTTCTGGCGCTTCTGCTCCTCGATCTTCTTCTGGATCGCGCCGTCGTCGAACCAGAGCTCCTTCTCCAGCCGCGCGATCTCCTTCTTCAGCTCGTCCTCGTTGGCGCCCTTGATCGCCGCCTCGAGCGTATCGGCCAGGGCGACCCAGAGGGACTTGCGAAGCTCGTCCTTGAGGCTTTGCAGCATCTTCTCGCGCTCGTCATGCCACTGGTCGTTGGGCAGGTTCTCCGGCGTCCCCCAGGTGGCTCGCAGCAGTCCGGTCCAGCTACGAATCGCGCCGCTGGTCGGGAAGAAGCGCTCCAGGCGGTCGAGCTTTGTGTTGAAGCTGAAGCGGTCGAACTCGTCGGGGATCAGGGTGCGCCAGTAGCGCAGTCCGGGACTCGAGGACAGCCAGGACAGCGGGTCCTCAAAGCGAGCGACGATGGCGGCGCGATCACCGGGAGGAGTGATCTCCTCGTCGGGGTTGCCGGTGAACCTGCAGATCTTGCCGTCCTGGAACTCGGTGATCGCCAGCATGTCGGCGATGGCGGTGGCGAAGTCGGCCTCGGTGATCTGCGCATCGACGCGTTCGAGGACGACCTTGGCGGCGTAGAACTGGAAGGTCCAGGGCATGTACCAGAAGGCGACACCCATGATGACGGGAGCCGGGCTACCCTCGTGGCAGGCGTCGTAGATGCTCTTAGGCATCCACAGCCAGGGCCACTTCATGAGGGCGGCGAGCGTTCCGAACTCCTTCGCGGCGGCCAGGAACCCGTCGGTGCTGTTGGGTGCGCTCCAGTAGGCGTCGTAGACGCTGATGCTGACGAAGGCCCACTCGTTCATCTTGAGGAGCGCGGAGCCCTGGATGGTCTGCGCCATCTTCTCGTTGAACTCCTGGACCTTCTCGTGGACCTTCGCGAGGTTGGGGTTGCGCTTCTTCGCCTCGGTGACGAAGTGGTTGACGGCTTCCTCCGTCCAGCCGAGCTTCTCGCGCAGGTAAGACTTGAACTTGACGATGGCCTCGCCGCCGAAGAGACGCTCAAGGACCGTGGGCTTCATCTCGGCGTCAAGCTCGGAGAGCATCCGCTCCAGCTCCGTCTGCTCGGCGGCGGTGAGCTTGCCGTCTTCGTACTTGAGCCCCAGGTCCAGGATTCGGGTGAGGCGCTCCGGAGGAGTCGTTGGCGGGTTGCCGCGATTGTAGGCATCGACTTCAGCCCGCAGGTCGCCCCAGAGCTGCTTCAGGGCCGAGGCACGGTCGGCGTCGGCAGGGATCTTGGTTATGTCCAGCAGGCGCAGGGCAAGGCCCTTGGAGGCGTTGAGGTCGATTGCCTTCTGGGCCTGGGTCATGAGGTCGCTGACGACCTGCATCGCCTGCTCCGGGGTTGCCTGCCCGTTGAGGCGTCCACCGGTCAGAGCCTCCAAGATACGGGCGACCTCCGCCGGATCGGTGGTCTGGTTGATGCGGTTCATGGCCGCAGCGAGGGTCGGGTTGTTCGAGACGAAGGGGTCCCAGCCGGAGGCGGCTCCAGCCTTCTGAGCCGTCAGGTAACTGCGGTGTGTTAGCTTGATGACCTTGATGGCGGCCTGGGCCGCGCTGTAGGGTCCGACGTTCTCACCGGCGAGAGCCTGCTGGACCTCAAGCAGCACATGGCGGTTCAGTTCGAGGCTGATCATGGGCTCGTCGGCGAGGGTGATCTTAGGGGGCTCGAAGGCCTGGTTCTGGCGGAAGGCCCGCTCCCAGAGAAGTCGCTCGCCGGTGGTGGCCTCGAAGGTCACGGTGGGCTGACCGTCCTGGTCGGTCACGCGGACGATCTTGCAGGTGCCGCGCCGCAGCAAGTCCATCTCGGCCCACTTACGGCCCCAGTTGCCGATGTAGACGTCGAACCCGCCCTGACCGTGGGCAGTGATGGTTACCGTGAGCTGGTCCATCTTCAGGCCGGTGGAGGTCTGCAGGCGGCGGTTGATGTAGTCGACAAGCTCCAGATTCACCTGGCTGTTGCTGCACAGGGAGCTGAGGTCGATGTCGCCCTCAAAGGTCATCTTGGCCAGGGATCGCTTGACCCAGGAGCCGATGTCCATCTCGCCGTAGACGGTGGCGAAGGCCTCCGTGCCCTGAGTAGCCAGGTAGTCGGCCAGGCCCTGCTCCCAGGCCTGCCCCACGACCTCCACGCGGCCGGTCATCAGGGCGCGCTCGGCCACGAGGAAGCGCTCGTTCCACCACTGGCCACCCGCTTCGGCGCCCAGCTCACCGGGTGCTGCGTTGGCGTTGCGTGCATCGGCTTTGTAGCGGCGCAGACTGTCGACGGTGAGGCCGTTGGCGCCCAACTGCCTGAGGAAGTCGCGGGTGATTTCCGCCAGCTTGCGGCGGCCCTGCTCGGATAGTGTCGCCGGTGCGCCAGGGTCTGTGAGAGCGGGATCGAAAGCGGGCTGGAGGCCCTCCGCGCGCAGTCGTTGTGCGAGGGTGGTCAGTAGTCCCTCGATGACCTGGTTGCGAGCCTCCTGAGCGTTGCCGGCATAGGCCGCGAGGAGAAAGACCAGCACAAGTAGAAGGAGTGCAAGTACGGGAAGGTGGGCAGAACGGGGAACGGGTCGGCGACCGCTGGGCTCCATCGTGTCCTCCTTGGTGCTCGGCTGCGTACCTTGGCAGGAAGGGTCGTCTTGTGTTAGTTTCGCCGGAACCTTTCAGGCCTCCTCCCGGGTTGAACCAAAGGGTTGGTGGCGAGTCGGGCTGTCACGCAAGTACGCTTGACAAGCCACTACCCGGGCGCATTACAATCAACATACTCAAGCCCTCCACGGGGGTGGGCAGGCTTACGAAAAGCTACGCTTCGCACGGCATGCATTTCCAGGCTTGGACGTTCCCCGGAGAGCCCTCTATGGGGTGACCAGCTATGTCAGCCGCTCCTTCAATGATGGACGAGAAGTACCGTAAGGCCGTACAGGGTCTTAAGCTCAACATGGACGAGATGGCGAGCTACACCGACCGGGTATGCAACCAGCTCAACATGTCGGCGGCCGCACGCACGGCCGCTGAGAGGGTCTACAAGTCCTTCGTGTGCGGCAAGAAGCTCCTCTTCTTCCAGCGGTACGGGGAGGAGAAGCGCTGGTTCCTGCGCCTGATGATCCGTCTCGCGCTGGCCACCGATCCGAACCTGATTCCCAAGGCCGACCAGGTGGCGCGGTACTACGGTGCGAACTACGCCTTTGAGTGGGTTCAGAGCGATATCACCGCCAACGCCCGCGAAGAGGCTCGCGCGA
Organism: Armatimonadia bacterium; assembly: GCA_039679385.1. Taxonomy (NCBI): domain Bacteria; kingdom Bacillati; phylum Armatimonadota; class Armatimonadia; species Armatimonadia bacterium. Next base: position 3,426 of record JBDKVB010000139.1, read on the forward strand.
CGATTCTGTCTGTCGGGGACTCCTCCTACGGCGGGACGGGAATGGCCGCGGCCTACGCCTTCGCCCGTTGCCACTACAAGGCGCTGAAGTTCCAGGCCCTTGGCGACTACGGCAAGACCTACGCCCTGGGTGCACGCCTCGAGGCCAGTGGTGACTTCAACCTCAAGGATGATGAGACTCGGCGCGAGTTGGGGCTGGACAAACTTCACCAGCGCCGCGAAGCTCTGCTCGGACAGGACGGGGCGTCCCCGGGCAACTAAGCGGCACGGACTTCGGAGGGATGAGCGATGGCCAAGGTTATTGTGACCTTCTACTCCCGCTCGGGCAACACGAAGGCGATGGCGGACTTCGTCGCCGCCGGGGTGAAGGAAGTCTCCGGGGTACAGATCGACGTGAAGCCGGTGGGCGACGTCACGCCCGACGATCTGCTGCAGTATGACGCGCTGATCCTGGGGTCGCCTGTGTACTACGGGTCGATGGCCGCCGAGGTCAAGCAGCTTATCGACGAGAGCGTCTGCCACCACGGGAAGCTCACCGGCAAGGTCGGTGGGGCCTTCGCCTCGTCGGGTGGCCTCGCAGGCGGCAACGAGACGACGTGTCTGGACCTCGTGAAGGCTCTGCTCATTCACGGCATGGTCGTTCAGGGCGAGGCCGGCGGCGACCACTACGGCGCTGTGGCCGTCGGCGCCCCTGACGAACGCTCGCAGAAGGAATGCCGCAAACTCGGTCGACGCGTGGCAGAGCTTGCGGTGAGGCTTTTCGGTTAGTCTGTGCAGGACACAGGAACAGCGACGCCCGGGCGAGGCTGGAGCCTTGCCCGTCACTTTCTGTGTGCCTGCTTAAGGGAGGGACCGGTTTGCCCCGCAGAGTCCAGGTAGCTATTGATGGGCCGGCCGGCGCAGGCAAGAGCACCATCGCCCAGGGTGCGGCGAAGGAACTGGGCTACCTCTACATCGACACCGGCGCTATGTACCGCGCTGTGGCGTATCGAGCGCTGAAGGCCGGTCTAGAGGTCGAGCATGATGCCGGGGCAATCGGCGACCTTGCCGGCACCCTTCGGTTCGAGTTCCGCGATCTTGCCGGCGAGCGACGGCTCTTCGTGGACGACGAGGATGTCTCCGAGGTCATCCGGACGCCCCAGGTCGGTAACCTCTCCTCACCGGTGTCGGCGATCCCCGCCGTGCGTGAGCATCTGCTGGTTGAGCAGCGCCGCATGGCGACCGCCGGTGGCACAGTGATGGAGGGACGCGACATAGGCACCGTGGTTCTGCCCGGCGCCGAGGTCAAAATCTTCCTCACAGCCACGCCGCAGGAACGAGCGAGACGCCGCCAGGCCCAGCTCCAGGAGAAGGGCATCACCCAGGAGCTGTCGGTGATCCTCGCGGACATCCTCGAGCGAGACCACCGTGACAGCACGCGGGCCACTGCCCCACTACGAAAGGCCGAGGACGCGGTCGAGATCGTCAGCGACGGCATGACCCAGGAGCAGGTCATTGCGAAGGTGTGTGCGATCGTCCGGTGCGCTGAGGAGGCCGTTGCGGAATGAGCGCTTCGGAGATTCGGCCACCGGATAAGCAGGTACGGTGGCACTACCGCCAGGTGGTGAACTGGTTCGGTCCCTCGCTCATGCGGGCGCTCGGAGGCTGGCAGGTGAGCGGTCGTGAGAAGGTGCCGACCGAAGGGGCTGCCCTGCTGTGCCCCAATCACGTGTCATACCTCGACCCGCCGCTGGTGGGCGTTGCGGTGCAGTTTCGGCGCTGCTGCTACATGGCCCGGGCGAACCTGTTCCGGATTCCCGTCCTGGGGTGGTTCATCCGCAAGTCCTACTCCTACCCGGTCGACCGCGACGAGGGCGGACGTCAGGCCCTGCGCATCGCCGCAACTCTTCTCGCCGCGGGGGAGCTTGTCGTCATCTTCCCGGAGGGCACGCGCAGCCCCGACGGTGACCTCATGGAGGGCGAGCCGGGCGCCGTGTTCATCGCCTCTCGGGCGAAGGTGCCGATCGTCCCCGTGGCCATCTGGGGGACCAACATCATCCTCCCGCGCCACGGTGGCGGCCTTCACCGCTGTCCCGTCTACATGAAGTTCGGTGAGCCCATGCACCTGCCCGAGCCAGCGGAAGGTCAGCGGCTGAGCAAGGAGCAGATCCAGGAGCTTACCCGCGAACTGATGTCGCGAATCGCCGCCCTCCAGGCGGAACTGAAGCAGGAGATTCCCCAGAAGGTCCAGGACCGGGCAGCACGCCTCAAGGCACGCTGCGACGCCCGTCACCCTCAGGACCAGGGGACCACTCCCCCACCAACCACCACCGAGTAAGGAGAACCAAGATGCCCAGCAAGATTCACCATGTGGCGCTTGAAGTTGCCGACGCAGCCAAGTCCGAGGCCTTCTACTGCGGTCTGCTTGGCTTCAAGAAGGTTGGAGAGCACTACTTCGCAGACCGCGGTCGCCGGATCGTCTTCCTCGATCTTGACGGCGTCTGCATCGAGCTGCTGGCCGACGAGGGCTGCGAGGCCTACGAGGAGCCACCCGCCAAGAAGCTCGGTTACAAGCACCTGGCGCTGCTGACCGACGACGTGAAGGCTGACTGTGAGAAAGTGCGTGCAGCCGGGTTCAAGGTCCGCCTCGAACCCGTTGACACCGCCCTTGGCTCTCGCATCTGCTACGTCGAAGACCCGGACGGCCTTCCTGTGGAGCTGTGGCAGAACCTGTAGGCACTCTGTGTCGGCGCTTCATCCTGACTCGTGGAGGCGATGCCAACCATGCTAAAAGAGATCTGGGGTCGCACCAGCGTCCGCAAGTACAAGGCAGATCCGGTACCGGAAGAGGTCGTGCAGGAGATCCTCGAGGCCGCTTTCCATGCCCCGACGGCCAACAACGCCCGGCCCTGGCATGTGGTCGTGGTGAGGGATGCGGCGAAGCGACAGCAGCTCGCGAAGACCCACCAGTGGGCCGGCTTCTGCGCCCAGTCACCCGTCGTGCTGGCCTTCTGCGCAGACCCGGCCCGCTCGTCGCACTGGTGGATTGAGGACTGCAGCGCGGCCGTCGAGAACGCTATGATTGAGGCTGTCGCTAAGGGTCTGGGCACCTGCTGGATCGGGATTCGTGGCGGCGACGGCAAGGACTTCTCGCGGGAGAACTACGTCCGCGAGGCCCTTGGCATCCCGGCTCACATACGGGTCCTTGCCCTTGTGAGCCTGGGCTATCCGGCCGACGAGCCACAGCCCAAGCAGCCTGGTCCGATGGACGCGATCCACCTCGACCAGTGGTAGCTCGAGTGCTCTCAGCATCCGGTGTATGAAGGTCGGGAGGTGTCCCCGGTGACCCACAAGGAACGCGTCTACGCAGCCCTGCGTCATGAGCAGCCGGACAAGACGCCCTATGTGATCGGCCTTACCCAGCGGGCTCACGCCGCCATGGTGGCGCACTATGGCAACGACGACTACCTCAAGCTCCTCGACAACTCCATGGTCTCGCTCGGTGCCAACTCCGGCCCGAAGGACCAGTGGCTGGACGAGAACACCTGGCAGGACGAGTTCGGCGTCCAGTGGGACCGGAGCATTGACAAGGACATCGGCAACGTCTGCAACCGCGTGATCCCCGAGCGCGACCTGGAGGGCCTGGAACTGCCCAACCCTCAGGCGCCGGACAAGTTCGCGGGCTTTGCGGAACAGGTCGCCCGGTACCCCGACCACTTTGTCCAGTTCCACGTCGGGTTCTCTCTGTTCGAGCGCGCCTGGACGATGCGGGGAATGGAGAACCTCTTCCTGGACATGATCGAGGCGCCCGACTTCGTGGATGCGCTCCTCGACGCCATCTGCGACTACAACGTCGCCCTGGTCACTCGCGCCCTCGAGTACGACGTCGATGCGGTGCACTTTGGTGACGACTGGGGCTCCCAGCGCGGCCTGCTTATGGGTCCGCGCCTCTGGGAGCGGTTCATCAGGCCTCGCCTGGAGCGCACCTACCGGGTCGTGAAGGAGCACGGCAAGTTCGTCACCATCCACTCCTGCGGCAAGGTGCAGGAGCTCTTCCCGCAACTGATTGAGATCGGGCTGGACTGTTTCAACCCCTTCCAACCCGAGGTCATGGACCCCTTCGAGATGAAGCGACAGTTCGGTGACCGGCTCAGCTTCTGGGGCGGCGTGAGCACTCAGCGCCTGCTCCCCTATGGCACCGTCGATGAGGTACGCAGCGAGGTACGGGCGCTGATTGCCGAGGTCGGACGCGGTGGCGGCTACATCTGTGCCCCCGCACACTCCATTCCGGCTGACGCGAAGCCCGAGAACATCGTCGCCCTCATCGAGACCGTGAACGACCAGTAGACAGTCGTCGGAGGAGACGCTCGGCGCCTTGTCGTGCAGAGCAACTGCCCCGGTGTCCGTCGCGTCTCCTCCGATCCTCCCCGAAAGGTGATCCCTGCATGTCCAAGCTGCTATTTGCCGATGCACACGTCCCACGGTTGTCCGCCGATGCCTCGCTACCCGCGAAGTTCCGCCGACTTCTCGCGCAGGCCGACTTCGGCTCGCGTTTCAACAAGAAGACCGTCGCGATCAAGATGCACCTCGGCGGCCACCTTGGCTTCACGACCATCCACCCACTCTTCGTGCGCATGGTCGTTCAGGCCGTTAAGGACGCCGGTGGCAGGCCTTTCTGCACGGACGGCACTCCGGCCCTGCCCGGTGCGGTTGCTCGTGGCTACACCCAGGAGGTACTGGGCTGTCCGGTGCTTCCTGCCGCAGGCGTCGCGGACAAGTACTACTACGAGGCCGAGGTCGGCTTCGAGTCTCTGAAGACGGTTCAGCTCTGCGGGAACATCGTGGATGCCGACGCCATGATCGTCTTTAGCCACGTGAAGGGCCATGGCAACTGCGCCTACGGCGCCGCCATCAAGAACATCGCCATGGGCTGCGTCGCCTGTGAGAGTCGGGGCCGCATCCACGCGCTGATGTCGGGGCTCTTTACCTGGGATGAAGACGAATGCATCCACTGCAACCAGTGCGTTGAGAGTTGCCCCACGGGAGCCGCCAGCTTCGACGACAAGGAGCGCTTCCGGGTCTCCGACCACCACTGCCGGTACTGCAACCACTGTGTCGAGGCTTGCCCGAAGCACTGCATCACGATCGACGAGTCGCGCTACCAGCAGTTCCAGCGCGGGATGGCGCTGACGGTGAAGGCCTGCGTGGACCGCTTCGACGCCGGCAGCGTGTACTACATCAACCAGTTGCTGAACATCACGCCGCTGTGCGACTGCTGGGGCTTCTCCTCGCAGTCGCTCGTGCCGGACATCGGCATCCTGGCCGGCGAGGACATCGCGGCCATCGAGCAGGCCAGCCTGGATATGATCAAGGTCGAGAACTACATCCCCGGCACGCTGCCTGAGCAGTTGAAGATGGGCGACACGGGGCACCTGTTCCAGCGGATTCACAACAAGGACCCGTACATCCAGGTTGAGGCTGCCGTCGACGCCGGACTCGGAAGTCGGGAGTACGAGATTGTGACCGTGGAGTAGTCGCAGCCGTCTCCAACCGGGAGGGACGACCGTGTCGCCGAGACTCTTGCCGGCCCTGTTCGTGTGTCTGGTCGTCGCAAGCTCCGCATCGGCAGACTTCGATCCGGCAACAGGGCGCATCAGTGATGCGCGGTGGAAGTCCGGCGTCCCTCTCGGTGGAATCGGCGTTGGCGCTGTCGAAGTGCTCACCGACGGCGCCTTCGGGCGGGCGACGATCAACCACAACTGGGACCGTCCGACCGGACTGCTGCGTGGGTCCTTCGCGGCGGTCTGGGCAAAGTCGGGCGACAGGACCTGCACACGACTCCTGCGCCTCGCGCAGTCAGGTGAGTATGCCGGTGTCGCGAACATCGCCCACACCTCCTACCTGGGGCTGTACCCACGAGCTGAGGTCCGCTTCGAGGACCCGGAGCTTCCGATCGAGGTACAGCTTCAGGCCTACTCGCCGCTGATCCCCCGCAAGGTCAAGGACTCCTCGCTTCCCGTCGCCTTCCTCGACTACACGCTCCACAACCCGACCACAGCGCCGGTGGAGGCTGCACTGGTGCTCTCGTGGGAAAACCTCCTGGGCTTCGGCGGTCGCAGGGAAGTGAAGTGGGATTCTGCGGAGGGCAACTCCGAATCGCCGCTGCGGGTCGGGGTCATGCAGGGGCTGCGCTTCAGCACCACCCAGTCGTACCCGGGGATGCAGCAGAACACCGTGGGTGAGTACTTCCTGGGCGTGGAGGCGGAGGGCGTCAAGGTCACGCTCTGCCCCACCTGGGATAGCGGCTCGGAGAGTATTGGGTTCTACCCCTCCTTTGCGGCGACCGGACAACTTGCACCCCTGGTAAAGAAGGAACTCAAAGGGCGACCGGCCGGCGCGGTCTGTGCTTCGGTCATGCTGGCGCCGGGCGAGACACGTGTGCTGCGGTTTCTCCTCGCCTGGGACATGCCCTGGTTCCGCATGGACCGTGAGGAGAAGGGACCCACCGGGCGGTTCCTCGAGCACGCCGACGCAGGTCGTGCCGCCTGTGACGGTGACCTGAAGACTCGATGGACGAGCAACTCGCGGCCGATGAGGTCCGGTGACCAGTTCAGTCTCGACCTGGGTTCCGCTGTGCCGGTTCAGGGCGTGGTGCTGGACTCCTCGCCGTCGCCGAACGACTACCCGCGGGGCTATGTGATCGAGGTCTCGACCGACGGACAGACCTGGAAAACCGTAGCCGAGGCAACCCGCGAGGAAGCAGAGGCGGCACAACAGGCAGCGGTCTTGACCGTGCGCTTCTCCCCCACTGTCGCCCGGTATCTGCGCATCACCAACCAGGGCGACGAGACGACCTGGTACTGGTCGATTCACGAGGTACGAGTGCTCGGTCCCGAGGGCCCCGTGGACCTCACGAGAGCCAGGACGTCGGATCGTGTCGCTGAGGTCGCGACGCGGCGGCACATGGAGGACGCCGGCCACTACCACAGCAACAGCTTCGCCGGTGTGGCCGAGATCGTTGCCTATGCGCAGGCACAGCGTGAGCGGCTTCTGCGCGAGACCCGGGAGTGGCAGGACCAGATCAGCGCCTCGAACCTGCCCTTCTGGCTCAAACTCAAGCTCATCAACTGCGCCTTCACGATGTACTCCGACACGGTGCTCACGCGGGACGGCCGGTTCGCGGTCATGGAAAGCCCGATCGACATGAACGGAGCGCTGGGGACGATGGACCAGCGGATGGCCGCCCATGCCTTCTACACGCAGATGTACCCGGAGCTGGACAAGGGCGAGCTTGACCTCTTCCTGCAGTGTCAGCAGCCGGACGGCCGGGTCACGCACTTCGACGGCAACTTCCACGAGGTGATCGGCGACCCGGCCGTGGGCTATGGTGTCACCGACTGGCCCGACCTCTCCTCAGCCTGGGTCCTGCAGGTGCTCAAGGAGTACCGCTGGACGGGAGACCGCGCCTTCCTGGACAAGTGTTGGCCGGGCGTCAAGAAGGCCCTCGCGTGGCTGCAGAGCGCGGACAAGGACGGAGACCTGATCCCCGAAGGCGGCAGCACCTACGACTACGAGCAGCTTCCGCGCGGCGCCTTCGTGTACTCGGCGAGCTGCTATCTGGGCGCACTCCTTGGGGCTGAGGCGATTGCGCAGGTCGAGGGAGACGCTGGCCTTGCGCATGCCTACCGCGACCGCTTTGAGGCTGTGCAGCGGTCCGTGATGAAGCGGCTGTGGAACGGTCGCTTCTTCATGAAGTGGCGGTCAGGAACTACGGAGGCGGTGAATCCGAACAGCTTCGTCGCCGCCCTCGCCGGAGACTGGCTCGCGCATCTGTGCGGGCTTCGGGACACCTTGCCGCGCACGATCCTGGACCGCGAGACCGAGCAGCTTCTCGCGCGTCACCTCAAGGCCTTCTTCCCTGTGCCGCCGATGGAGGTTACGGAGGACGGCCGCCTTGCGACCGGCTCCTGCTTCATGCTCCAGCATGAGCCGTACCTGGGCTGCGAAGCGCTCTATCGAGGTTTCGCGGACGATGGTCTGGAAGTGCTGCGCCGGGTGTACTACTGCGCCTGGGAGAAGAACCGCAACCCCTGGGAGCAGTCGCTGTGCTACGCGGCGCCGGGCGGGGCTCAGGGCGGCCTGCGCACCTACATGACCTGCCCGACGACCTACCATGTCCTCAACGCCCTGTCGGGGGTCACGCTCAACGTGCCCGCAGAGACGCTGTTCGTGTCGCCAAGGCTGCCCAGCGGTCTTCAGGAGTTGCACCTGCCGGTCTTCCTGGCCGACTTCTGGGGCTGGCTGGACTACATGCCGGCGAAGCACCTGCTGCGATTCACGGTCACCAAGACCTTCGGGGATGCTCAGCACGAATTCACGACGGTGGCGCGGGATGGGAACGCGACGCACCTGTTGCTGCCCGCGGTCTTCAAGGCTCAGACCGGCGCCGTCCTGGACCTTTCGCCCTGGATCACGACGCTGGCACCCTTCCCCACCTCTCGCCAGGTGACTGTGACCGTGCCAAAGCCAAGTCCGGCGCAGCGTCCCGGTCTGTCGCCGGTGGGCTGGCAGGCGACGGCGATCAGTCCCGCGGGATCTCAGGGGTCTGCCACGGAGCCGCAACTGGCCTTCGACGGTGACCTGACGACGCGCTGGACGACCGGCCGAGGGATGAAGCCCGGTGACTGGTTTGTGGTCGATCTCGGGCACCCGGAGCGGATCAACCGCGTCTGGGCCGACGTGGCCGCTTCACCGATGGACTACCCTCGCGGGTACGAGATCGCGGTATCGTTGGAAGGGACGCAGTGGAGGACGGTGGTGGAGGCAGACGAGGGGACTTCGCGCCGGTCGGTACGACATGGGGTGTGGCGGGCGAGCTTCGATGCGGTCGAAGCCCGGTTCGTGAGGATCACGCAGAGAGGTTCGCACGACCATTGGTGGTGGTCGATGCATGAGCTGTACGTGCTCCCCGAGAGCTACCAGGCGCCGATCAGCTCATCCGAACTCAACGTCCAGAAGAAGCGAGCCGGCAAGTAGCCGGGGCTTCTCAGCCGCGGCAGGGACCGCGGTAGAGTCGCGAGCCACCGTAGGCCTGCGCGATCTCGGCGAGGTGATCGGCGTCACGCCGGAGTTGGCCCCTGCGGTTGTGGCCGAGGAACTTGCCGAGGGACTCGTCCTCGATGTTGAGTCCTCCGCTGTAGCCGGCTTCCCACAGGAGGCGGGCCAATCGTCGGTGGTCGACGTCGCCATCGGGGATCGGGCACACGTGCTCACCATAGCCCCAGCCGGGCTGCCGGGAGACCTCTCGGCGCTCGGGCTCGAAGCTGAGGTTCTTGCAGTGCACGTGCTTGACATAGGGCGCGAAGTGCTCGGCCATGGTGTAGACCTGCTGCAGCGGCATTCCGGCCCAGTAGAAGTTCGCGGTGTCGAGGGTGAGGCCGACTCGCGGTGAGGCAACGGCGTCGAGCACCCTCTGGAGCCATTGCGGATCGTTGCCCTGGTATCCGTGGTTTTCGATCCCCAGAGGAACCTGCGTGTCTGGAACCCTCTGCAGCACCTTCAGCACGGCCTTGGCGTAGATACCGGCCCGCTCGGTGAGGGATAGCTCCTGCTGGCCGGTCATCACGGCGTCGATTCGGACCGCATCGACGCCCAGGGCTGCTCCCAGGCGGATCCCGGCCGCCACCCACTCGATTTCGGCCTCCAGGTCGACCGCATGGAAGTTGTTGGCCAGAAGCAGCCCCGAGATGTGGATACCCTCCTGCGCGTAGGCATGGCGCAAGGTCGTCAGGGAAGCGTCCTCGACGAGGCGTAAGCGCGGCTCGTCAAGCACCTTGCCCGGCATCGGAAGGCTCAGGTCACGGCCCAGTGCCAGCTCAATCGCATCGAGCTCGAGGTCGCGCAGGCCCTCCAGAAGGGTCGCGTAGCCTGCCTGTCGCAGGGTCATGTCGCGAACAGCCACGTACATGATGGGTTCCTCGCCTGGATTGCGGATTCGTCGCCTCTGGTTAGCGGCGACGAGACGGCTTTGCATCAAAGGGCCGTCGGAGAAGGCGCCAGAGCAGTCCGGGAAGGGCAACGATGGCCGCCACGATGGCCGTGGCCACGACTGCCAGGGCCAGGACAGAGAACAGCCAGCGCAGCGCCTGCACCGTCACTGTCGAATACCACTTCCAGGCCGCGGAGGCCGGGTGCCCCAGTCCCAGGTAGAGCGTGATGCCGACCACCAGAAGGGACACAAGCGTCACGGGCACCAGACTGCGGCGGAAGTCGGTGTCGCTGGGCGCCATCTCGGCCCCGATGGAGAAGCCGAGATACAGGAACAGGTAGGTGCGCCAACTCTCCCGGTCCAGCGCCAGGAGGGTCTTCCTGACGGTACCGATCAGGAAGCTCAGCGCGCCGGCCTCCACCCCATTCCCAGCTCGCACGATGTCAAGGCCCAGCAGGACCGCCAGCCCGTCCAGAAACAGGACGCCTACCAACATGGGAGCCAGGGCAGCAGCAGCCGTCGCCAGCCAGGGTGAGGCCAAAGGACTCCAGGGCTTGCCGGGCTGACAGAGTCCGCGCCCCTTGGGGTCGGTTACGGTGACCTCGAAGCGCTTGACCCGAAAGCCGAAGAGCACGTAGCCCAGGGCGTGGCTCAGCTCATGGACGAAGTTGCCCGGCAGCCGCAGCCAGCGGACCCACCATCCACCGCCCTGACCTCTACCTGCCACGGACTGAAGCCCCAGCACAAAGAGGATACGGGACAGGCAGTAGAGAATCAGTACTTCGACGGTGACGATCAGGACCATTTCTGTCAGCACGGCAGGGCGCATGGCGGGCATTATAGGCCAAAGCCGGGACCACGGGAAGTGCCGCCCGGCGGCTGGATAGTGCCCTCGGCACAGCAACCAGGGAGGGACGCCAGACTGTAGACCAGACCATACCCGGTGACGCGACAGCTTAGTCTGTGACTTATACGAACGGCAACAGCACACGGGTCCGTCCCAGTGACGGCGAAGGTTTTGCGAACCACATCACCGCGAACTGAGAGGGAAGCTGCATGAAGGTTACCGTCGTCGGAGCAGGCAATGTCGGAGCCACTTGCGCACAGCGCATTCTCGAGTCGCACCTGGCGGACGTGTACCTGGTCGACAGCGCACCGGGTCTCGCCGCCGGGAAGGCCCTGGATCTGGCTGAGGCGGCACCAGTGGTCGGGTACAGTTGCCGCGTCACAGGTGGCGAGGACTACGGTCCTGTCGAGGGGTCTGACCTCGTCGTCATCACCGCCGGCGTTCCGCGTCGCCCGGGCATGTCACGCAGTGACCTGCTGGCGACCAATGGCGAGATCGCGCGAAGGGTCGTTACCCAGGTCATGGAGCGCGCGCCGGGGACCATGCTGCTGATGGTCGCCAACCCGCTCGACGTGACCACCCATATCGCAGCGGAGACCTCCGGCCTTCCCCGCGAGCGCGTCTTCGGCATGGCCGGTGTGCTGGATACCGCACGTTTCCAGACCTTCATCGCCCTGGAGCTCGGCTGCTCGCCCCAGAACGTGATGGCGATGGTTCTGGGTGGTCACGGCGACAGCATGGTTCCTCTGCCCCGTCACGCGAGCGTCAGCGGGATTCCGGTCACGGACCTGATCGGGCCGGACCGTATTGAGCAGATTGTGCAGCGTACTCGCGACGGCGGCGCGGAGATCGTGAACCTGCTCAAGACCGGCAGCGCCTTCTACGCTCCCGCGGCGTCGGTCGTGCAGATGGTCTCAGCGGTCCTGCGCGACGAGAAACGGGTGCTGCCTACCTGCGTGCGTCTGGAGGGCGAGTACGGCCTCAAGGACGTGTTCCTCGGTGTGCCTGCCAAGCTCGGTCGCGGTGGCATTGAGAAGGTCGTGGAGGTCTCACTTGACGCGGAGGAGCAAGCCGCCCTGGAGGCTTCGGCACAGATTGTGCGTGAGACCATCGAGGCCTGGGCGGCCACTCAGGGAAGCTAAGCTCCCGGACACCTCACCGTGCGCTTGCCTGTAAGCAGGCCTCCTGGAAACACCGCGGAAACGCGTTGCGGCTATCCTTACAGGTGGCTGGAGTGCAGGGCTGCCTGCGTTCGTCCAGAGTTCGGGAGACCTTCCCCACGGTTGGAGGTGTGCCATGACCATCAAGTTCATCGGGCATGCGTGCTTTCTGCTGACTTCCAGCGATGGCTTCCGTGTCCTGACGGATCCCTACGAGCCGAACGCCTTCGGCAACACCCTGAACTACAGGCCCGTCACGGATGAGGCCGACGTGGTCCTCGTCAGCCACGACCATGCCGACCACAACTACGTGCGCGGTGTGCCCGGCATCCCAGAGGTGTGCCGTGATTCCTGCCGGGTTGGTGGGATGGAGTTCCATGCGACGAGGGTGCCCCATGACGATGCGGGGGGTCGCAAGCGCGGCCAGGTAGTGGTGTTCACCTTCGAGCTGGATGGCCTGCGGTGCTGTCATCTGGCCGACATCGGCACTGCCCTCACGCCGGAGCAAGTGCAGTCCATCGGCCCCGTCGATGTGCTCATGATTCCGGTGGGCGGCACCTACACGGTCGATGCGCAGGGAGCCTGGAAGCTCATCGAGCAACTGAAGCCGCGCCTCGCCATCCCCATGCACTACAAGACCCCGCAGACCCAGCTTCCTCTCGCCCCACTGGACGCCTTCACAAAAGGCAGACCGGAAGTGGAGCGCATCGAAGGGCACACGTTTGAGGTCACAGCGGAGGGCCTCGGTGACCGCCTGCGAGTGGTGATTCTGGCGCCCTCCAACTAGCGTGGCTTTGCGCTGCGAGTTGCTCAAGGGCCCCGCGCAGAAGTGCGGGGCCCTTCGTGTTTTGGCGGCTGGGAGGTTGTGTGCCGGCGTCTGTGGGGCTCAAGTCTGCGCGGATTATCCCGATGTAGTGACGAGTGAGAACATCACCGTCGCCAACCGCGTTGGCCTTCCCGAAGGTGATGCCGATGGCACTTCCGCGACCACAGCCGCTGGATAGCCGTCCGAGGTCAACCCCGAATCCAGAGCTGCCGGCACTGCATCACCAGACGGCGCCGACGTCTCCACGCCACGCGCCACTGGTGGTTCAGGTTGGCCCGGAAGGCACCGTTCGCAGAGTCAGTGAGGCCTGGCTCCCCTTCTGCGACGGCAGCACCGTCTCGATGATCGGCCGCAGTTGGGAGGAGGTGGCGCCGAGGCTGGGGCTCGATGAGGCTCCCGCAGAAACGGTGCGTCGCGCACTCGCCCAGAGAAGTGCCTTGCCTGTGCAGGGCGACATCCGCGACCTGTGCGGTGAGGCCGCGCCGATACACGGGATGGTCTCGCCCGTCTTTGACTCGCAGGGGTTTCCGGATGGCGTCCTGCTCTGCGCCGTGAGCCCCGAGCGACCCTGGGCTGACCGACCGCGCTTGCGGGAGCTCGAGCGTCTCGCAGCGCTGTCCGAAGTGGCCGGTGGCGTTGCGCATGAGCTCAAGAACCCACTCACGGCCCTGGCCGGTCTCGCCGAGTTGCTGGCGGCCGAGGAGGTCGGCAGTCAGGCCCGCCGCTATGTGGGGGCGATGAAGTCGCAGACGCAGCGCGCCCTCCGGATCGTGTCCAGTTTCCTGAGCGTTCTATCCCCGCCAAAGCCGGTGCGCCGGCCGGTGAGTCTGACCGTCGTCGCCGAAGAAGCGCTCGAGCTTATGCGCTACCAACTGGAGGTCGACGGCGTCGAGGTGAAGGCGATCCTGGACCCGGAGACTCCCTTCGTGAGCGGCAATCCGCACGAGATCCAGCAGGTCGCGGTCAATCTGCTGTCCAACGCCCACCAGGCCGTTGGGGACTGCCCGGAACGGACTGTCGAGGTTGAGACGCGAGCGCGGGGCGACTGTGTGCAGCTTCTGGTACGCGATAGCGGTCCCGGCATACCCGCGTCCGTCCTGCCACAGATCTTCGAGCCCTTCTTCACCACCAAACCGGAGGACCGGGGAACCGGCCTTGGGCTGACGATCTCTCTGGGCCTCGCCCAGCAGCATGGCGGCAGTCTGACAGCCCGCAATCACGAGGCGGGCGGAGCGGAGTTCATCCTGGAGCTTCCTGCAAGTAGCACCCAGACCCCGCGTCCTCAGAAGCAGATCATTGCTGTCGAGGAGCCCCCGGAGCGAGAAGACGACGCTGCGGCACGTGGTCGCCTGCTGGTCGTCGACGACGAGGAGTCCCTCCGCGTGCTCATGGTGGAGGCGTTGCGTGCCGGCGGGTACCAGGTCGACGCCGCAGAGGACGGCGAGGAGGCCCTGCAGCAGCTTCAGGGCAAAGGGTATGACCTCGTCATCTGCGACCTGAGGATGCCCGGCCTCAGCGGCGAAGACCTCTATGAGCAGCTACGCGCGACGGCTCCGGAGTTGACCTCTCGCTTCATCTTCGTCACGGGTGACATCCTCGCCGGTGACCCCGACGGCTTCGTGCAGCGCTCGGGTAGCCGCATCCTCGAGAAGCCCTTCACCCTCAGACAGCTACTGGACACCACGCGGGCCGCTCTCCGATAGGTGGCACGAGCCCTAACCGAAGAACAAGCGCTCCGAGGTCCCGCAGAGGACCTGCGCCACCTCAGCCTCGGTGAGGAAATCGAGGCGGTCGCGGATCAGGGCCACACTGTCCTCGTAACGCTCGCTCTGCACCTGGTAGGGGCAGTCGGTCGCCCACAGCATCCGCTCAGCCCCGTAGGCATCGCGCACCTTGTGGATCAGGGGTGCAAGGTCGTCGTGCGGCGGCGTCTTGGCACCGAGGGCGTAGAAGGCGGAGACCTTCACCAGGCAGTTCGGCAGGCGTGCCGGACTCAGAAGCGCAGCGCTGTCGGCCTCGCAGATTTCGCCGGACGCCCCCACTCGGCCGAGATGGTCGATCACGAAGAACGTGCCCGGGAAGGCCTCGGCTGCCCTCTCCATTGCCCCGATACGCTCGGGGTCGATGAGTGGACAGACCACCAGCCCGAGCTCTCCCGCGAGCCCGAGCAACTGCGCATAGGAAGTGTCTTCGAGCATGGGGAGCGGGTCTCCGGTGCGCTGGTAGACCCTCAGTCCACGCACGCCGCGAGCACGCAGGCGCGCCAGTTCGGCTCCCAGATCAGGGCGGTTGTGGTCGACCACTGCTACGCCGCGCAGGCTCTCGGGGTAGCGCTGGATGGTGTCGAGCATGTAGGAGTTGTCGAAGCCGTAGAAGCTCATCTGGATCAGCACCACACGGTCGACACCCACAGGGCGGCAATGTGCGAAGAGCTCCTCCGCAGTGAAGGTCGGCGGCTTCATGTCGCTTCTCACAAACCCTTCCGCCAGCGGGTAGCCCTCCAGGTCGTCGGTCCAGACGTGAACGTGTGCGTCAATCATGCCCATCGTCGCAGCCTTCCTTCATCGGCCAGACTTCGTGTCAGGTCCTTCAGTGCAGGAATTCCTCCTCAGGGTGGCGAAGGCCTGCCGGGCTCGCCTCAGGGCACTGAGCCTGAGGTGTGTGGCTGACCAGACGGCGTCGTCGGAGGCGAGGCTTCGGCAGTGCCGGTGGCACTCCGCGCGCCCCTAAGGAGACTCCTGCATGAGCAACCAGGTTGCTATCGTTATAGACTGCGGTTCGACCAACATCACCGTTCTTGCCGTCGACCCGACCGGCAAGATCATCGCCGGCGCGAGCCGTCCCAATGAGGCCGTTCCGCAGCCCAACTCGCCCCAGGGCTGGATGATCTGGGACCTCGACGCCTTGTCCGGCCGCATCTGCGCCTGCTGCCAGGAGCTGATGCCCAAGCTCACGAAGGCCGAGATCAAGGCGGTCACCGTGGATACCTGGGGTGCCGATGGGGCTCCCGTCCGGGCTGACGGATCACTCTCCTACCCTCTCATCTGTTGGCAGGATTCGCGAACCGAGGGACTTGCGGCCAGTATGGGGGACCGGATCCCAACCTGGGACCTCTTCCAGGAGACCGGCTACCAGGTGATCCCCTTCAACAGTCTCCTGCGTCTCATCTGGCTGCGTGAAAACGCCCCGCAGGCACTGGAGGACGCCGACTGCTTCATGATGACGCCGGGGCTGCTGAGCTATCTGCTCTGCGGCGAGAGGTCGATGGACCCGACGGCCGGCGCCACCATGATGGCGATGGACCTTGGTGCCCGTGACTGGTCGCCGCGGATGCTGGGGCTCGCGGGTCTTGACGCTTCCTTCTTCCCGCGCTGGACGGAGCCCGGAGCAGTGATCGGCAAGGTCCATGCTGCCGGTGCGGCTGCCACGGGCCTGCCTGTCGGGACCCCCGTCATCGCTGCCGGTCACGACACCCAGTTTGCAGCGGTCGGCTGTGGCGCTCGCCCCGGCGAAGCGGTTCTGAGCAGTGGCACCTGGGAGATCCTGATGCTGCGCCATGACCGCTTCTCGCCGACGCGCTTTGGCTTGGAGGAGGGGCTGCTGTACGAAGTTGACGCTGAACCTGGGCTGTGGAACCCGCAACTGCTGATGATGGGTTCGGGGGTGCTGGAGTGGCTGCGCGACGGCTTCTTCGCCGACCTGAAGGGCCGGGGCGATGCCTACGATGTGATGATCGCCGAGGCCCGCAGGTTCGCAGCGGGGTCCGACGGCGTGACGCTACTGCCGAGCTTCGTCGCGAGCACCGGCCCGACGAAGAAGCATGGGACGAAGGGAAGCCTGCTGGGGCTCGAGATCACCACTGAGCGTGGCCAGGTGTACCGCGCTGCGTTGGAGGGTCTCAGCTTCCAACTGCGGCACGCGCTGGAGATACTGTGCGAGGCGACAGGCTTCCAGGCTCAGGGTGTGCGGGTCGTCGGCGGCGGCTCAAAGAACGTGCTGTGGAACCAGATCCGCGCGGATGTGACCGGCCTGCCGATTACGATCACCGAACAGAAGGAAGCAACGGTTCTTGGTGCCGCCATGTTCGCGCTGGTGGGTGCCGGCGTCTTCGAGAGCGTCAGCCAGGCCCAGGACGCGATGAACGTCGGCGAGATGATTGTGGAGCCCGGACCGGAGGCTGCTGCCTACGCCGACCTGTACGCGCAGTACCGTTCGGTGCCGCCGGCGCTGGAGGACTTCTACGCCTGATCGCCGCGAGGCTCAGGCACAAAGAAAAAGCCCGGCAGGAGCGCTCCGTGGGGAGGCTCCTGCCGGGCTTTGTTCCGGGTACGGATGGATTGCGCTCTGCGCGAGTTGCGTCAGAAGGCGATGTGCATAGCCCCGTAGGGACAGGCGGGTACGCATAGCTCGCAGGCGATGCAGCGGTTGGAGTTGTAGCCTACCTCACGTGTCTCCAGGTCGATCGTCAGCGCAGTGGTCGGGCAGACATTGATGCAGGCGCCGCAATGGGTGCACTTGCGCTCAATGCGCACGACGTCCTTGGACAGCGGCTGCACATGCACGCCCTGCTCCCGCGCCCAGGCGAGCCCCTTCTCCAGCGATGCCCGCTTGCCCGTCAGGCCCAGGACCAGCAGCCCCTCGGACTCCTCGGTGATGTCGGCTCGCATGATGTTGAACTCAAGGTCGAAGTTCTTCACCAACTGCGAGGTAATCGGTTGGTCGATCAACTGCTTGGGAAACCTCAGAACCACGCGACGGGTCTCCATTTACATCGCACCTCCATTCACCGGTCGTTCGCGAAGGGACTTGAACTTCAGTCCCGAGTCGGCCTGCGGGAGCATCTGGATGGGCTCCTGCAGCGTGAAGTTGCCTGAGGCAATCCAGTCCTTCAAGAGGGTGGCGATCTCCTGGGCCTTCTTGTAGCTGGATAGCGGGTTGGTCGGGATGTCGCGGCCCTTGACCTTGATGGAGCCGGTCTTCAGCTCCGCGTAGCTCACGAGGCCCAGCGGCTTGCCCTCGTTGTGCCCGTAGTTGTAGCTGTAGTCGGTGATGGGCGCGAAGATCTCGGAGTCCTTCACCGCTGTGTAGCGGGCCATGTCTTCGTCCAGGATCGGGATGGGGATCCCAATCCCAACCGCCGAGGAGCAGCCGTAGCCCAGGAAGCTGACGCCGCGGAAGAAGCGGTCGGACATCCGCTTGAGGTCGCCGACGACAGCCAGGGTCCCCGCGCCGCCCTTGGGGACGCCATTCTCGCCGCGCGGCGTGGTCGGGCAGTGCTGCGTGCCCTCCCAGAACACCATGCCCTGGGTGCCGGCGAGGAAGATGCGGGTACCGATGCCGACGGTCCGGTAGTAGGGGTCGTTCAGCAGCGGACTCAGTTGTCCTGCGGAGCAGTAGCTCGCAGACCCCAGGTCCTTCTTCACTACACCCATGTACGTGTAGATATCCCGCTCGGTGTTCACGTTGACTGCAACCCCGTAGTTCTGGTAGCAGTTCCGCGGGTTGCACAGATACGCCTGGTTGAGGTCCTTGAGGTTAATCCAGGTGTCGAGCTTCTTGCGTGGGTAGCAGTCCGTCCCGTAGGCCTGAGCCGTGAGCCGGACGTCCTCGCCGGCGATGAGGCCCTCGATGACGTGGCCGCCGCCATAGCGGAACTCGCCCGGGTGCGGCGTGTTCAGCGGGTCGTCCTCGCGGGCCTCGGTGGCGCCGATGTACAGGTCGACGGCAGCCAGTCCACCGTAGGCCGGAACTCCGTTCAGCCACGCCTTGCTGATCTTCATCCGCGGGGTCGTGTGGCCGATGTTGAGGACGGCGCCGGTTGAGCACATGGGACCGAAGGTGCCGGTGGTGACAACGTCCACTCTCTCGGCGGCCTTCTTGACGCCCTCTTCCTCCACGATGTCGATCATCTCTTCGGCCGTCACGACGACAACCTTGCCGGTCCGGATCCGCTCGTTGATCTCTGCGTAAGTCTTAGGCACTATCCAATCCTCCTCAAGACGCGGCACACGGGCCTGCCTGCTCACAGTTGGACGCCCGTCACGCCAGGTAGGGCGGAAGGTCGAACTGCGACTGGCCTGTGCCACGGGATGCTGATGTGTCAGATCACTGCAAGTCTGCTGGAAGCTGCCGAGGGTGCGTCCGAGGTAGTTGGGATTACACGGACGACGCGGCAGCCCTGGGAGCGCTGAGATGGCGCCGGAAACCCCGGCGCCGAGCCATGCCCATCATCCCGACCTGTGCGCAGTGGGCGACTGCCGTCATTCGTGTATCCCTCCTTTGTACCCTGAAGAGGTACCCGGCAGAAACGCCGGGCATGTCAGGCTCTGCCTGTGGTTATCCAAGTCTGACGAGTTCGAACTCGCCCGCCACGCCCAGGGTCGAGCCGAGGATGGCCAACGCTTGACGCACTCCCTCGGTGCTCGCGACCCGTGCCACCGCCTGTTCCACGTCCTGCGGGCCCTGAAGGCTGTTGCCAAGACTAGATGCCATCGCATCGGCGAAGGCTGTGTCGTCCGCAACGACTAGCGCGGCATCGGCTTTGCCCGCGCTATAGGAAGGCCCTACGGTTGCCGAGGAGGTGCAGACCCCAAGGGTCTCCCCCGCCGGAAGGCGCAGGCCAACCTTCCCGCTCAGCGGTGACCGGCCGGCGTAGACGGCGACCGTCCGCCCATGGCCTGTGCAGAGGAAGACGTCGCCACCGTTCTCCACCACAACCTCTGACGCTTGCTCAAGCAGGCGACGCCCAACGAACTCCGCGATGGCTCCCGCAACGGACGCCATCGGCCCGACCTGCGCCCGTGAACCCGCGCGGTACATTGCCTCGACGACTTGCGGAGCCCCTTCGCGTCCGGCCAGCGGAGCCAGGCTTGTCGCGAAACCCGGGACCAGGATGATCTCGGTCTCGATGGCCCGCCGTGCCTCGCGAACGGCCTCCCGGGCGACCTTCTCGAGGCCGGTCAGTCCTGCCGACACCTGTATGTGAAGGTCCGTCTGAGCCTCGGCCACATGGAAGGCCACGAGGTCTTCCGCGGCCGCAAGGTGCCGGTATGTCCGTGGCTCGTAACCTGCCATATCAGCACAAACCTCGCGTCCTCCGACGCCAAGTTGGGATGAGTATAACGACTGCAGCCCCCGAGCGCAAGATCCCGGTAATGTGGTTATACGAAGTTTGCTGCCTGAGGAGGCGCGTTCCGTGAGCGGAATCAGGCCCGCATCAGAGCTGCACGAACCCCATCGGCGCTGAGTATCCCCTGCAGGTTTCCGTAGTCGTCGATGACCATCATCCAGCTCTGCCCGGTACGTTCCATGTACTCCAGGGCTTCGAGGGCCCTGCGGTTCTGGCGGAGGACCATCCCCTCGGATAGGGGCACCATCACCTGCTCTACTTTGAGGTCCGTCCACAGCGCCTGTGGAATCGTCGCCAGCCGGTCGAGTGACAGCACTCCGATGGGCTGCGCGCCGACGAGGATCGGCACCGGTCCTTCCGGTCGCTTCAGGGCGAAATGCGAGGCGGCCACGGTGACCGGCGTTCCCGCGTACACTACCAACTCCGGCGGAGTACTAACCTGCCACAGCGGCAGATTGACGAGAGCGTCACGCACTCGCTCGCGCTGATAGGTGGCCCTGGCAGCACCCGCCAGCAGGAGGCCCATGCCCGTGTAGAAGACGAGGATCAGGCCGGAGCTCGAGGCGATCCCGAGCCACGCCCCGAGAGCGATGAGACTGTAGCCGACGACCTGGCCCATGATCGAGGCAACCCGGGTTGCCCGCAGGAGGTTGTCCCAGTGCAGCCACAGGAGGGACCGCAGAACGCGACCGCCGTCCAGTGGGAAGCCGGGAACCATGTTGAAGACCGCGAGCACCAAGTTGGCTGCTGCCACGCGCCCGAGGCAGGACGTCACCACCGCACCAAGGCCGAAGTGCTGTGAGGCCCACCAACCGGCGCCGAGGACCACCGCCAGGGCCACGCTCATCGCCGGTCCGGCGATCGAGATGAGGAGCTCATCACTCGCCTTCCTGGGCTCCTCGTCGACCTGCGCCACGCCGCCGAAGATGAACAGCGTGATGCGGGTGACGCCGATGCCGGTTCGCCGTGCCATGAAGGAGTGGGACAGTTCGTGCAGCAGCACCGAGCCGAAGAACAGGAGGGTTGTGACCAGGGCCGCAAGCCAGGGAATCCAGCGTGCTCCGGGCCTGGTCATGTGCGGATAGACGTTCACCGCCTGATCGTAGACGAACAGCGCGAACACGATCAGCCAGGACACGTTGATCTCGATGGAAATGCCGCGTATGCTTCCGATGCGCCAACCGCGCAGAGCAACTCACCTCAGTCTAGGGGCGCCCAGGGCGCCCTCGGTACGGTCCGCGCAGACCACCCGGACTGCGAACCAGCCAAGTATATGGTATCATCCCACTCAACAGGTCATCACACAAGACCCAAGGACACTTTGGATGCGGAAGTTCCCGTGCCCGGGGTATCGGGGTGTCCTGTGGCGGGCCCTGCGGGAACATATCGCCTACTCGTTCGTCCTTAAGCCAAACGGCCGCCTCAGCCGGTCTCATCCTACCCTCCGGAGCCGAATATGCCCCGTCATCGCACCACACTGGTCGTCGCGTGCCTGTTGTCTCTGCTGGGCCTGGCTGCTACTGCCTTCGCGGAGCCTACCTCCTCCGACCTATCCTTCCTTGAGGAGCCGGTCAGTGGGGAGGTCGATGTGCGGGCAGACCTCGACACCGGCGCGCAATGGGCCTCCGACGCACTTATCAAGATTGTCTTCTGCTGGAAGGACGAAGCCAACCATCTCTTCTTCCAGGCCAACGGTCAGGAAGCGGAGCTGGTCATGGTCAGGGACGGCGATACCGAGGTTCTCGCCAAGACCGACCAGTGGGCCACCGCGGCTGCAGGCGGTCAGCATCACCTCATCATCAAGCGCCGTGACTGGGCGATCCGCGTCCTCTGTGACGGTCACGTGATCCTCACGGCCTATGAGGAGTTCGCTCCCGGTGAGCAGATCGGCCACCTCGCACGAGGACTGAAGGTCACCGACCTCTCGACGCAGCCGATCGGCGAGATGATGTTCCACGACGACTTCTCACGTCCGCCGGGTGAACCGGACCCGTGGGACATCGCAGAAGGCTCCTGGGCGATCCGGCTTCCCGAGTCGCGCAATGCGGTCTCGGACCCCGTGAAGACCGCGAACCCCTTCACGCTCATGGCTACCGGTCAGCGTGCACTGATTGCTGCCGGGTCGAGCTTCTGGGATGGCTACCAGGTGCGGTGCTCCGCCAAGCCTGCGGCCAGCGGGATGATCGGTGTCGCCTTCGATGTCCAGAGCGAGAAGGACTACTACCTGTTCCGGGTCTCCGTGTTCTCGCCTCCCCAGACAGCGAGCTCCGGCACCGTCGAACTGGTGAAGGTGATCGGCGGTAACCCGACGGTGATCGAGAAGGCTCCGGGCGGCGTCGGAGTGGGCACGTGGGTGCAACTCGGGGTCCGTACGGACGACGGTCTGCTCTCCGGCCTCGTCGACGGGAAGGTCGTCTGCAGCACCCGCGACAGCACCTTCGGTGAGGGGCAGATCGGCCTGTACACCGAGGCCTGCGCGAAGGCGAACTTCGACGACGTGTACCTCGAGCCCTACCGCGCCTACGAGGACAGCTATGCTGCGGACGGTCTCTTCCCGGTGGAGCAGCGAGCCGGGACCTGGACGCTCGACCAGGAGCAGCTCTGCGCTCGCCCCGAGGCCAAGTCGGGTCTGGCGGTCGGCCTCACCGGCTGCACCGCGTGGCGGAACTACCGCTTCGCCACCGATCTCATGCCCACCACGGCTCGTGCGCTGGGCGTCTACTTCGGGTGCCTGAGCCCGACGGACTACTACCTCTTCCGCTGGGGTCCGACCAAGGACTCGCCTGACCAGGACTGCCAGGAACTGTGGCGGGTCGAGAAGGGCACGGCAAGGGTCCTGGCCAGCGTGTCGGTGCCTCTGGACCGCAGTGCCAGTCACCACGTGGAGGCAACGCTCGACCGGTCCTATGTTTCCGTAGTCGTCGACGGCAAGCGGGCTGTGGAGGCTGCCGATTCCTCTCGCCCATCTCAGGGCAAGGTCGGCTACTACGCAGAGGGCTCGCGGACGGCGCTGGCGGCCTTCGACAACCTCAAGGTCGAGTTCACCGAGCCTGAGCCTGAGCCCGTGTCCATTACTGAGCAGTTCGCCAAAGAGGACACGATGGCCGACTGGGCACGCCCCATCGCCTCCTGGAAGCCCCTGGGGAACCGCGTGTACCAGTATGATCTCCCGCTGTGGGGCGACTTCGACCTGCGCCTGCCACTCGGGAACCTCGTGGGTAGCACGGGAAGCTGTCAGGTGCGCCTGGCCAAGGACTCCGATACGCTCGCGCTTTCTGAGGACAGCCGATGTGTCGAGTTGTCCTGCGAGCAGGGCGACCGGAACCTCCAGTACGAGGCTTTCGAAGGCGGCAAGGCCGTGAACTCCGGCAAGGTCGCTCTGCAGACGGAGGAACCCGTCGTTGAGGTGGAGCGGCGCGGCGGCTGTGTGATCGCCAGCATCGAAGGCAAGCCCTTCGCATGGTCGCGTGTCCCGGATGGGAAGACGGCGTCCGCTGTGGCAATCAAGCTCGAGGGCGTCGGCATCACGCTGGACGAGGCGACGATCGTCTCGCCCCAGGTGCTTGACTACGGGTTCGCCGGTGCACCTACCGACTGGCAGTCACAGGACGGGATGTGGGACGTGAGCGACCGCTGGAACTGCCAGCCGGGATGGTCCTGGTTCTGTGGCCGCGACGCCGAGACCCCGCTCATTTGGACCAAGCAAAGCTTCTCCGGGGATGTGGTCTACGAGTACTGGGTCGCCATGATGATGGACCTGCAGGCCGGTGAGGGCGGCTACTCGCACCCCAGCGACCTGAACGGGATCCTCTGCGGCGACGGCAAGAACCTGTGCAGCGGCTACGCCTTCGTGTATGCGGGCGACGGGAACACGCGCGGCAAGATCCTGCGCCAGGGCCAGACCGTTGCGGAGAGTTCGGCCTTGCGCTTCCTGGTCACGAATACGCGCGGCGATCTGAACGCTTTCCATCGCCACTGGTGGCACATGCGGGTTGAGAAGATCGGGGGGCACATTACGTACTACGTGGACGGGCAGAAGGCGCTGGAGTTCGACGACCCGAACCCGCTCTCCGGCGGCCACCTCGGCCTGTGGTCACATGCCAGGAACGGGATCATGGTCGCCCGGGTGCGCGTCGCCTACAAGTAGGGTCGCGTTAGGTTCGGCAGCCCATGCACATCACGCGTCCCCTGAGGTTGCAGCTTCGCCTCAGGGGACTTTCGTTACCGTCAGGACCCCGTGGGAGACCATCTCACTGAAACGGAGCTCGCCGCCAGCGGACGCCTGCATCACTGCCTCGACCGGCTTGCTGCCGTCCATTGTCAGCTTCACTCGATGCGAGGAGCCCGGCGTAACCGGGTACAGGCCATTGCGGATTGTGAAGCGTACTTCGACCGGCTCACCCTCCCCTACCTGTGCCGTTCCGCTCGCAGCAGTCGCTACCGAAGCTCCTGCCCCGCCAAGCTCGATCCTGATCCGCTCCGGTGTGTTGTCCAGCACCCTCGCCAGGCACCCAAAGGCGAAAGGCTGTACGCTGATGGGCAGCGCATGGCACTGCACGGTCTCGCCGGGCGGCACCACGACGGACAGCCTCGCTGCACCGGAGCGCAGTCCGTCGGCGGTCCGTGCCAGCGCCGAATAGCCGCAGAACGCCTTCGTGAAGAGGCGGTGTTGGGCGTCGCGGTAGGCCACGTCAACACCACTGGTCTCCGAACGCGAGTTGCTGAGGGCGATGCCGTCCTCGGTCGCGGTCACACACAGACCGGCGGGCCAGAAGCCGCTGTCAAGCATCTCCACTCGGGCGCTTCGCGCGAGAAGGTCCTGGTGGAACGCCATGAAGGCGGGATCCGAGGCCTTCCAGTAGGCCCAGAGGCGGTGAGTTGCCAGGCACGCAACTCCGAGGCCGGTCTCCTTGCCGACGATCCCCGAGAAGGCCAGTTTGCCCTGCACGTACTTGGTCTCCGCAACACCGAGGATTCTGGCGGTCTCCTGAGGCACAACCAGCAGCGCCGGGCCTTGCACGTGGTAGCTCTTGCGCTGGGCGGCGGTGCCTTCCTTGACGCCCAGATTGAACGTGCCCTGCGTGCGCATCCCTGCGGTCACCGAAGGCAGCCACGGCGGCGGCAGAGCCATGGACAGGTCATGTAGCGTCTCCGCCATGCCTGCCGCATGATCCACGCCGAACAGGCTGGTCATCAGGGGTGGCAGGTCGAGCCACGATCCGCCCTGGTACATCCCCAGGCCCAGGTCAGCCACAAGGGCCCCGCCGTCGTACACGAACTCCCCCAACTGCACCTGGGCGGGCTCGGGGAGGTTCACTGCCATCGGGGCCAGGATCGCGCCGTAGCTGTTCAGGTCATGGAGCGGCAGGTCCTCCAGCGTCAGGTAGTCCACGAGCCCGTACCGGCAGCCCAGACGGAACGATAGGAAGGGGTTGCTGGGCTCGGCTGGTGAGAAGCCCTGCAAGTACCCGTAGGCCGGGAGGCCCTTGTTGTCCACGCCGCTGCCGTAGGGCTCATAGAGGAAGGCAACGCTCGGGCGCGGACGGATACTGAAGGTCTGACGCAGCGGAACCGACTGCACAAGCTGTTTGAGGTCACGCTTCGTCGCCTTGGGCGCAGGAGCTGCGGTCACGCGAGCCCAGTCGGCGAACCCGACCCCGCAGGCTCCGTGCAGGCCACTGAGGTTGACCCATCGCCGCACCGTGCCATCCTCGAAGGCGGCTGTGGACTGGGGCACCTCGAGGGTTGGCAATACTTCGAAACGCCCGGCACGCCGGGCCATATCGACAGCGTGGACATTGTGGGTAACCGGGTCCGGGTTGTACTCACCGGGCGGCATATAAGGGCACACGATGTCATACCCGGGCGGCACGGCAGTGAGGTCGCGGAAGAGGGAGATGCGTCCCGTCATGAGGGGACGCGAGGTATCCAGGGCGCGAAGGGTTTCGGCCCAGTGGCTCATTACGTCAGCGAAGGCCTGGCGGTGGAAGTCGGCGACATCCACCAGCGCCCGGCCGACCCCGAAAGCGAACTGCTTGTCGTTCTCGCGCGCAGCGGGCTCATCGGCGTCGGCCCAGTTCGCGATCGGCCTTCCCCAGGACTCGCCCACGTCCTCGGGAGTTGCGTACCGAGTCTGCAGGAAGCGGCGGAAGTCCTCTACGTTGTAGTCGATGTGCCGCTCAAGGTAGTCCCCCATCGCCCAGGCAACGACCGCAGGATTCCCGCGGAGATGCTCTGCGACCCGCGTGATCAGCGCCGCCACCCACTCGCGGTAGGTCTCTCCGCCCGCGGAAGGGACCACCGAGAAGGACCGCGGAACGGTGGGAATCGCGACGATCACGCCGAGGCCGGCTTCCCGGGCAGACTTGACCTTCGCGTCCACACGGGACAGGTCCTTGAGGTCTTCGAACTCCAGATTCAGGTACAGCGTGTTCATGCCCAGGTCGCGAGCGACCGTCGAGGCCTCGTCGCCCTGAAGTCCATGCACAAAGACAAAGGGTCCCGGTCGGGCACAGAACGCCGCGGAGCAAGTGAGGAGAGCGGCGAGAAGACAGGTTAGGCGAGGTGTTAGGCGGGCCACAGGACGTATCGTACCTTCCGGAGGCAACAAAGGCAAGGTGCGTGGCAAGCACTTTCGCACACGCGCCGGATAGTGGGAGGAGGTCTGTGTGCCGGTGGCGAAACCCCGGCCTGTTGTGCAAGTGCTCCACGCGAGACAAGGAGGCACCGGATCGGGAAGGCCCCGGTTCCTTGCCCCTCATCAGCACGAGGAGAGACCTCATGCCTGCCATCAAGACCGTCGGCGATACTTCATGGTTCCAGCACGACCGCTTTGGCCTGTTCATCCACTGGGGCATCTACGCCCTGCCTGCGCGACACGAATGGGTCAAGCAGCGGGAGCAGATCCCGGACGAGGTCTACCAGAGGTACTTCAAGCACTTCGATCCGGACCTGTACGACCCCGAACTCTGGGCGAAGGCTGCCGCAGGCGCCGGGATGAAGTACTTCGTCATCACCACTAAGCATCACGACGGTTTCTGCCTCTGGGATTCCGCGCTGACCGACTACAAGGCACCCAACACGCCCTGCGGCAAGGACCTCATCCGGCCGATGGTTGACGCCTTCCGGGGCCAGAACCTGCACGCTGGTCTGTACCACTCGCTGATCGACTGGCATCACCCGCAGTTCGTCATCGACAACGTCCATGCCATGCGCAATCACCCGGACCGCGAGAAGCTCAACAAGGAGCGCGACCAGAAGAAGTACGCGGAGTACCTCCACGGTCAGGTCCGTGAGCTTCTCACCGGTTACGGCAAGATCGACATCCTGTTCTATGACTTCAGCTACCCGGCCGGCACTCGCGGGCGGCCCGAGAACTGGATCGGCAAGGGTCACGAGGACTGGAACGCGGAGGAGCTCCTCAAGCTGACCCGTGAGCTGCAGCCCGGCATCATCGTTAACGACCGCCTCGACCTCGGCGACGTGCCCGGCGGCTGGGACATCAAGACGCCCGAGCAGCACATGGTCCGCGACTGGGTCAAGGTGGACGGGAAGCCGGTAGTGTGGGAGACCTGCCAGACCTTCTCCGGCTCCTGGGGCTATCACCGCGACGAGGCGACCTGGAAGAGCGTCGACCAGCTCCTGCTCCTGCTCATCGACTCCGTCAGCAAGGGCGGCAACCTGCTGCTTAACGTGGGGCCGACCGGACGCGGGGAGTTTGACGAGCGCGCTCTCGACCGTCTCAGCGCCATGGGCGAATGGATGAAGCGGCATGGCCGCTCAATCTACGGCTGCACCCAGGCGCCGAAGAAGTTCAAGACGCCGCAGGACTGCCGCCTGACCTACAATCCCGACACAAACCGGATGTACGTGCACCTTCTGAACTGGCCGCTGAAGCAGCTTGCACTGGACGGGTTCCGCGACAAGATCGAGTACGCCCAACTGCTCAACGACGCGTCGGAGGTGCAGATCGTCACGCCGCCGGCCAACCAGTCCTCCTACGCCGCAATGCCGGAGGACACCGTCATCGCGCAGCTCCCGATCATCAAGCCGAGGGTCTCGGTGCCGGTCCTCGAGCTGTTCCTGAAGTAGGAACGCCACCTCACCCCCCCTTGCCCCCCTCTCCACGCAGTGGCGCTATACATTACCCACATCTTGTTTTCTGGGGGAGGAGGTTCTCAGCCGGTCGGCAAGAAGTATCGGTGCTTGAGGTGACTCAAGCATGCCTACCTGGTTTCTGTTGGAACTCGCTACGCTCAACCTTCACGACGAGCGTCTCAATCGGCGCGCGAAGCAGGTGCTCAAAGC